>NZ_JBNMNU010000297.1:0-3068 GCF_051278035.1 Clostridium sp. | reverse complement strand
CAACCAGTTGAATATTTTTGTAAATTACCTCAGGACATTAATGAAAGAGATGTAATTATAACAGATCCTATGATTGCTACAGGAGGGTCTGCAATAGATGCAATTGCAGCGCTTAAGAAAAGAGGAGCAAAAAACATAAAAATTATGGGACTTATAGCTGCTCCAGAGGGAATTAAGGCTATTACAGAGGCACATCCAGATGTGGATATATTCGTAGCTTCAATTGATGAAAGATTAAATGAAAAAGGATATATTGTACCAGGTCTCGGTGATGCGGGAGACAGATTATTTGGAACTAAATAGATAAATTTTATAATTTACCTATGGAAAGTAGAAAAAGCAACTTACAGAGGAACCTCTGTAAGTTGCTTTTTCTACTTAATTCAATTTTAATTGAAATATCTATTAAGTAAACCCTTAAATGCAGAGCCGTGACGGGCTTCATCTTTGCACATTTCATGTACTGTATCATGAATTGCATCATAGTTAAGTTTTTTAGCTAAAGTAGCTAAATCTTTTTTACCTTGACAAGCGCCATGTTCAGCCGCAACTCTCATTTCAAGATTTTTCTTTGTATCTGCTGTTACTACATCTCCAAGTAATTCAGCGAATTTTGAAGCGTGGTCAGCTTCTTCGAAAGCTATTCTCTTATAAGCTGCTGCTATTTCAGGAAAACCTTCTCTATCAGCTTGGCGACTCATTGCTAAGTACATACCAACTTCAGTACATTCTCCAACAAAATTAGCTTTTAATCCTTCTAAAACTTCGGCGTCAACTTCTTTAGCAACTCCAATTTTATGTTCATCTGCCCATGACATATCATCATCAGTTTTTTCTACGAATTTATCGGATTTTGCACCACATACTGGGCACACATCTGGTGCGAAGTCTCCTTCGCGAATATATCCACATACTGTACAAACAAATTTTTTCATATTTATTTCCCCCTTGTATTTCTTATTAAGTTTGTAGGAAGTTTAAATTCCTTACAATATAAAGTATACAACAACGGATAATAATTATCAAGTAAAATTTAATATTTATTAAAAAAATTCTAATATAGCAAAAGACTGCTCTATATGAGTATGTCTTCAATGCCCTCTAAATTTTTTATTTGGACTAAACTTTTATTGAAATCTATTAATCCGTCATCTTTCATATTTACAAATTCTCTTGAAAGAGATGGTCTTTGAACTCCTAGGTGCTCTGCGAGATCTTTTCTAGATAAAGGAAGCACAAGGGATAAGGTCTTTTGAATTTCATACTGAGATAGCAAGTAATTAGATATCTTTTGTCTTAATGTTTCAAAGGAGAGCTCCTTTATTTTTCTATTAAGTAAAAGTATTTTACTTGATAGAAGTTGCATGAAATTACTTAATACTTTAGGGTAAGCACTACACATAGCTAAAATATCTTTTTTTGAAATATAAAGTATAATTGAACCTTTAGATTTTACTATAGTAGCTGGGTACATATTTGTCTCTGAAAAAGCTATTGCTTCTCCAAAAGTATTTCCCTTATTTAATTTGGCAAGTGTAACAACTTTTCCGCTAGCGTAATGTTTTTGTACCTCTAGTTCGCCACGAATTACAATTCCTAAAGAGTTACAAATATCACCCTCTAGTGCAATTATACAGCCACGGCATTCATCACAGTTTTTACAATTATCGTAGATGGAGTAGTTTATATTCGCTAATAAAATTTTTAATTCCTCAGGAGTTAAGTTTTTAAATAAAATGCAGTGCTTTAGATGTTCAAGTAAATTATTCATAAAATCACCCCTTAATCTTTAATTTGGTAACATAAGTTACATACTATCATAAGTAATTTTAATATAATAAGCACATACAGTCAATGAGATATTAAATTTTAAAAAATATATATATAAATTTAGGAGGAGTTAAAATGAAAAGAGATATTATAAGTATAGATGAAGATAAATGTAATGGTTGCGGATTGTGCATAAGTGGTTGTCATGAAGGTGCTATAGAGTTAATAAATGGTAAGGCTAAATTAATAAGCGATGAGTATTGTGATGGCCTTGGAGATTGCCTTCCGCAGTGTCCTACAGATGCCATTAAAATAATTCAAAGAGATGCAGCAGATTATGATGTAGTGGCAGTTGAAACAAAGAAGGAACAAAGTAATAAGAAGGAAGATTCACCTTGTGGATGTCCTGGAACCATGGAAAAGTCCATAAAGAGAAATGTGAATATTAAGGCGAAAATAGCACCTGTTAAAACAAATGATGATTCAGGTTTATCGGTAGCTTCAGAATTAAATCAGTGGCCTGTACAGTTGAAATTAGTGAGTTCAAAGGCTGCATTTCTAAATGGCGCAGATATATTGATTGCCGCAGATTGCACTGCTTATGCTTATGGAAATTTTCATAATGAGTTTATTAAGGGAAAGGTAACACTTATAGGGTGTCCAAAACTTGATGATAGTGATTATTACAAACAGAAAATAGCTGAAATATTAAAAAACAATGATATTAAGAGTATTACTGTAGTTAGAATGGAAGTGCCATGTTGTGCGGGCATTGTAAGTTCTGTAAAAGCAGCTATGCTTGAGGCTGGTATAATAGTACCATATAAAGAGGTTACTATTAGTATAAACGGAGCAATAATCTAATATTGATTTGATCAGATCAAAAACATATATTATCAAAACATGTTAGTTTTGATAATATATGTTTTTTTGTTTAATTAAACCCTTTAAATTAGTATCATTTTAGTGTAAAATAATATTGATTGATTATGTAGATTCTGTTTGTATTTTACAATTTTTTATCTAAATAATTAAAATATATTAATAAGAGGTATAATTATGTCAAGAATTGACAAACATAATTATTATTTGGATATATGTGAAAATATATCTAATAGAGGAACTTGTTTACGTAGAAATTTCGCAGCTATAATAGTGAAGAATGATGAGATTATTTCTACAGGATACACAGGAGCACCTAGAGGTAGAAAAAACTGTTGTGATTTAGGTGTCTGTAAGAGGGAAGAATTAAAAGTGCCGAGAGGCACAAGGTATGAACTTTGTAGATCAGTTCATGC
>NZ_JBNMNU010000296.1:0-3083 GCF_051278035.1 Clostridium sp. | reverse complement strand
AACCAATAGAAGGGTATTCATTTAAAAATGTTTCGTAGACGGTGCCAGTGTAATAATCAAGACCTCTTGATATTTTCAAATCTATTTTGAAATTTTCCTGTGGAACACCAAACAATTCTACATATCTAGAAACTATTGAAAGCTCTTCCAAACCCTCTTGAAAGTTTGTATTACAAATATTTAAATTTTGTAATAACAATAAAATTTCTTGGTTGCTACCAGTCAAGTTAATAAATTCGAAAATTTGTTCTGCAACGTCACTATTTAGGCCATTACTGAGTAATTCTTCTATGGCACTAGCTTTGCCAATTTTATCTATTTTATCAACAATTCTTAGAACTTCAGCTTTATCTTGGATTTCTAAAGATTCAAAAAAACCGTTTAAAAGCTTTCTATTATTTACTTTTATCGTGAAATTTTTAAAGCCAAGATTATTAAATATTGTATAAATAATACTAGGTATTTCCGCATCACTAAAAATGCTCAAACTGTTATTTCCAACAATATCAATATCGCATTGGTAAAATTCACGGAATCGACCCTTTTGATTCCTTTCTCCTCTATAAACTTTACCAATTTGGTACCTTCTAAAGGGGAAAGTTAAAGAACTGTAATTTTGAGCAACGTATCTGGCTAAGGGGACGGTTAAATCAAACCTGAGGGATAAATCATTACTACCCTTTGTAAATCTATAAATTTGTTTTTCGGTTTCTCCCCCTCCTTTTGCCAGAAGTATTTCTGATTTCTCTATTATTGGTGTATCTATAGGCATAAATCCAAAGCTCTCATAGGTGTCCCTTATCGTATCTGCTAATATATTAAACTTAATTTGTTCAGCTGGCAGTAATTCCATAAAGCCGGGTAAAATTGATGGTTTTACAATATCTTTTTTCATTTTTTTCCTCCAAAGCTTTTTTAAAATTATACTACATATAATTAAATTTTTCAATAATATATAACGAGAGAAAATATTAATTAAAAATCATGTCATTTATAGTTGACAAGATTAGTGGGGTTTGATATTATATACTTAGAAAGTATAGTAAAACACTCTACTTTAAAGGGGTGATGAAATGAAACTATCTACTAAGGGAAGATATGGGGTTAAAGCAATGGTGGATTTAGCAATAAATTATGGAGAACAACCTATATCTATTAAAAATATATCCCAAAGACAAAATATTTCAGAATATTATTTAGAACAATTATTCTCTTCTCTTAAAAAGGCTAAACTTATTAAAAGCATAAGGGGCGCTCAAGGTGGGTATATATTAAATAGGGCACCAGAAGAAATAACTATACAAGATGTTATTAACGTACTTGAAGGTCCAATAGAGGTATCTAATTGCCTAGAGGACGATGCATGCAATAATATTGATTGTTGTGCAACTAGAATATTATGGAAGAAAATTAAAGATAGTATAGATAGCGTAACTTCCTCAATAACCCTAAAAGATATTGTGGATGATTACAATGAAATAGCATTAATAAAAGGAGTGAAAGATAATGATTAAATCAATTTATATGGACCATGCTGCAACCACTTACACTAAACCAGAAGTTCTAGAAGAGATGATTCCTTATTTTACAACTTACTTCGGGAATCCCTCATCGATTTATTCTCTATCAAGAGAAACTAAAAAGGCAATTGATATTGCTAGAGACAAGGTAGCAAAAGCTATAAATGCTAATGAAAATGAAATATATTTCACTGGTGGCGGATCAGAAGCAGATAATTTTGCAATAAAGGGAATAGCTTCTGCGTATAAGAAAAAGGGAAATCATATAATTACAACAGTTATTGAACATCATGCTGTATTACATACTTGTGAATATTTATCTAAAAACGGATATGAAATTACCTATTTACCTGTAGATGAATATGGATTTATAAATATTAAAGATTTAGAAAATGCTATTACAGACAAAACTATTTTAGTATCAATAATGTTTGCAAATAATGAAATTGGAACAATAGAACCAATAAAGGAAATAGGAGCATTATGTAGAAGCAAAAAAGTGTTGTTCCATACAGATGCAGTTCAGGCTGTAGGGCATATTCCTGTAGATGTTGAGGAAATGAATATAGATTTATTATCTCTAGCTGCTCATAAATTCTATGGACCTAAGGGAGTGGGAGCACTCTATGTAAGAAAAGGTATTAAAGTTGAGAATTTAGTACATGGTGGTGGACAAGAAAGAAATAAAAGAGCGGGTACTGAAAATGTGGCAGGCGTAGTAGGACTTGGTAAAGCTCTTGAGCTTGCAATTCAAAACATGGAAGAAAGCAACAAAAAACTAGTTTATTTAAGAGATAGGCTTATTAATGGATTATTAGAAATACCTTATTCGAAATTTAATGGACCTAGATCCGAAAATAGACTTCCAGGTAATTCTAATATTTGTTTTAAATTTATAGAAGGTGAATCTATACTATTACTCTTAGATGCTAATGGCATTGCTGGTTCAAGTGGGAGTGCTTGTACATCAGGTTCTTTAGACCCATCTCATGTTTTACTTGCCATAGGTGTTCCAATTGAAATAGCACATGGTTCTCTAAGGCTTAGTTTAGGAGATGCTACGACTGAAGAAGAAGTTGACTTTGTAATAGAAACAGTACCTAAAATTGTTAAAAGACTAAGAGATATGTCACCATTATGGGATGACTTTTTAAAGGAGGGAAAATAATATGTATAGTGATAAAGTGATGGACCATTTTAAGAACCCAAGAAATGTAGGAGAAATTGAAAATGCTGATGGTGTTGGTGAAGTTGGAAACGCTAGATGCGGTGATATTATGAAGGTTTATTTAAGAGTAGTAGATAATATAGTAGTCGATGCTAAATTCAAAACTTTTGGTTGCGGATCTGCTATAGCATCTTCAAGTATGGCTACAGAGCTTATTAGAGGTAAATCTGTAGACGAAGCATGGACACTTACGAATAAAGCTGTAGCTGAAGCTTTAGATGGGCTTCCACCAATAAAAATGCACTGCTCAGTGCTTGCTGAAGAAGCTATACACAAAGCAATTAATGATTATAGAAGTAAAGCTGGACTTGAAGTATGGGATTATAAAGAACACG
>NZ_JBNMNU010000295.1:0-3093 GCF_051278035.1 Clostridium sp. | reverse complement strand
AGTATAACTAAGTTAAAAAAATTAAAGGCGGTGCATTAACATGGAAAAATTAGTCCAAATGGCTAAAACTAAAGAGTGTGGTGCTACAGAACAAATAATAGATAAATTTAAATATCTCATATTCAAGGAATCTACAAGGTACCACGTTCCAGGGTATAATACAGAGGATCTTATCCAACATGGATATTTATCCGTCATTAAAGCCATCGCTATGTACAAGCTAGGTAGCAATAGTTTTAATGGATATTGCGTAAATGCTATAAGAATGAACTATAGAGCACTTCTAAAAGGACAGATAAAGCATTTTAGGGAGGTCCCAAATAGCGATATGCTAGACCTAGATCGCTTAGGTAATTATGAGTTTACATTAGAGGATGAAGTTATAGCCTTTGACGAGGCAAAAAAATTATATGTAGCGATTGCTACACTTGAGCCCTTAGAGAGAGAAATAATAAATAACTATTATTTTTTAGAAAGACCCTTAGGAGAAATAGCCTGTGACGGTGATAAAAGCTATCATCAAGTTGCAAGACTTAAGAATAAAGCTCTTAAAAAGCTAAAATTGCTTATGTGAATTTATATATTCACATAATATCGCACAAAACTTTCAAGGTGCATATATACTTAATGAAAACAAAATGAAAGGAGTGATTTAACATGGCAGTTGTATCAACAAAGGTATCCAGTGCACTAAAACTTACTATGAAGGTAGGAGTTGACATCAAAGGTAATGACAAATATGGAACAAAGAGATTAAGTAAACTAAAAGTAGCTGCAGTAGACGCAGACCTATTTGCTGTGGGAGAGGCTATCTCAAACCTCAAAACTTATCCATTATTTAGGTTAGACAGAGAAGATCAGTTCAACTTAGTTAGTGAATAAAAAAATTTGAAGGAGGTAAACTAATATGCATAAATTGGTTATGAAATTTTTAACAGATACAGAAGGTAAATATTTTACGTTAACTGTATCTGACATTAAGGCTGACGGAGAAGGCGTTCCAACTGTGACAGAAGAAGAGGCGAATTCACTTATGGATTTAATCATTGCTAGCAACATTTTCGAATCATCGAATGGTAACTTAATTGGCAAGAAAGATGCCAAAGTAGTTTCTACTGATACTAGTATAATTGATGTAGCTTAGAAAATTAGTGCCCCTTAAAAAGGGCGCTTTTTTTTGACTGTATAATATCCCAACTAGTATCAGCAATTTTATTATTCACTATTTAATAAACAGGATAATATTTTTTTTAAAAGGGCAATATAAAGAAGTGTAAAATTTATATTAACGGAGGTTTATATGTACGTAGATAAATCAGTTTTCAAAAGCGAAAATGATAAAAAAGAAGATGCTACTGGTGATGTTAAAAAACTTGAACATCACAAAGAAGAACCTAATATTTTAAAGAATAAAATGCAAAATGGTAAATTGGGTGTTGACAAGGAAATTATACAAGGAAAAAAGTTCTTATAACATTCTAGGAAAATCAAACGGGCAATAAAAATAACTTCCAGGTTTATGTT
Organism: Clostridium sp.; assembly: GCF_051278035.1. Taxonomy (GTDB): domain Bacteria; phylum Bacillota; class Clostridia; order Clostridiales; family Clostridiaceae; genus Clostridium_AD. The sequence goes on along the minus strand of NZ_JBNMNU010000295.1, from coordinate 1,569 downwards.
AGGCCATTGGGGCCATGATAAAAACTGGAAGTTATTTTTCTTGACACCTTTTTAAGCTTCATGAGCATCTGTAACACCATCAAAATCATCACCAATGATGCCAATATAATCTCTTACTCCAATGGCCAATGTTGATATAGCTACTAATTCCGATAACTCCCCAAACTTTCTATGTTTTCCATCTTTCCATTTATTTAAATCTTTAATGGCTTCCCTTATCATAAAAAACACCTCCAACTCTAGTATAAACAAATTGCAACATACTATTTGCAAAAGTCAATTGACTTTATGTATTCAAATGCATTTGTTCATTTCACTTATGTATTTCGGTGCAAATTTTACTACTTAATTTCACTGTTTTATAATATCCCCTCCACATCACTCTTATTAATATATTATAACCTCCTTTATTACCTTATGCATTATTTATCCAACAACGTTGACGCATGCCTCCTTTTTCAGGTATGAAAAAAGAGCCCTAAGGCTCTAAACGTTTTAAATTATTATTGTACAACCCCTGAATCAACCTTTTGCCTTGCATTAATGTAAATGTTAAGGTCTTCTATAATATATTCTCTTCCAGTTGTATGCAAAGCTTCATAGCTCGCATTAATGTAATCGAAAACACGGTATCTATTAAAAAACTCTAAAGCTTCCTTGCCTTTCAGACCTTTTTCATTTTTATAGTTTTCTATACAATATACTAAAAAATCTAATTTTTCTTCCATTTTTATGCCTCCTCTGGGAAAACAATTGTCCCTGTTTTTGTTTCTTCAATATAGAGACTATAAAGAGTAGGCACACTTAAATGCCAGACTTTCATCTCCTCTTGCTCTAGCTTTTCATAGAGCTTTGATGAGTAAATGCTATTTAATGCATCTTTATCAGAAATATTCATCTCTTTTGCAACCATTTGTACCAAGCGAGATACAATCACTTGTAGAATAACTTGAAATTCTTTTAATTCACTCATTGTGCACCCTCCTCTATATCAGCATTTAACTTACCAATATAATGCAAATAGGTCAATGCTTTCTCTGTACAAAATGTAACTTGATCATATAATTTTTTAACCTTCAATCTCTTGAGAGTTTCTTCTCTATCCAAGAGTCCTGCTTCATACAAACTGAAAACCCTATATATAGTATCATCCGCTACTGCCCCAATTATCACATCATACTGTTTACCACTATAAATGCCCTGCCTATTAGAAAAAACAAAATCCAACCAATCTCCATTAGGCTCATCAAATTTCAGCACTTCAAGTGTGTTTCTCATGTTTACAAAATCAATCTCATACATACTAACTGCTTTAGTTTGACTATCATTTCTAAGCATCACCTTCTGTGCAAAACTTATTGCCTGATTTTTATTTGTGGTGGTGTAATAACCTGTTCCAAAATCCAATGTTCGTTTTGGTGTTAACAAAACAGGTCTCTCAACAACAACATTACTACCATGGTATACAATCATACGCATCCTCCTGTAACCTTTTGTATTAATATATTTTCCTTTTTTAACTCAGCAAGCATAATTTCAAAATGTTTCCTCTTTTTAATTTGCTTTTCT
>NZ_JBNMNU010000294.1:0-3094 GCF_051278035.1 Clostridium sp. | reverse complement strand
AAACGCCTGGTCCCATTCCGAACCCAGAAGCTAAGCCTCTCATCGCTGATAATACTGCATCTTTCAGGTGTGGAAACGTAGGTCGCTGCCTAGTTGATCAATTTTTACTTACTTACTCTTCACACTTATCAATCTCTAACCTTTTTTATACTTTTTACTATTCAAAACTATTATTATAATACTTTTTTTACTTACTTTATATTGCTTTTAATTTATTTTATTATGGTATTATCTTGCATATTATATTAGGAATTTAGATGAAAAATTATATTAAAGATCAAATTAAAAAATCTTACGAAACAAAACAAGCAATTTATAAAAATGAAGAATTATTAAATAAGATTATGGAAGTCTCAAAGTTATGTGTAGAATTATATAGAGGTCCAAATAAAACTATTTTAGCAGGAAATGGTGGTAGTGCAGCAGACGCACAGCATATAGCAGCAGAACTTGTTGGTAGATATGGCTTTGATAGACCTTCTCTTCCTTCTCTAGCACTTACAACAGATACATCATGCCTGACTGCTATTGGAAATGATTATGGTTATGATAAAGTTTTTTCTCGTCAACTTGAAGGGATGGGACAAAAAGGTGACATATTTTTTGGCATCTCTACTTCTGGTAATTCTGTGAATCTTATAAATGCATTTAATAGTGCCAAAGAAAAAGGAATTATTACTGTAGCTTTAGTTGGAAGAGATGGTGGTGATATGGCTAAAATAGCTGACTTTGCTTTAGTAGTTCCATCTGATTCCACACCCAGAATACAAGAATCTCATATTTTGATTGGTCATATCATATGTGACATAATAGAAAAAGAAATATTTAGTGATGGTGTATGCTAATTGAATAAGACTAAAGCTCTATTTCTAGATCGTGATGGTGTTATAAATATTGAAAAAGATTATCTTTACAAAATAGAAAACTTTGAATTTATAGATGGAATCTTTAATCTTTGCCAATACTACCAAAATCTAGGTTTTATTATTATAGTTGTAACTAATCAATCTGGAATTGCTAGAGGATATTACACAGAAGAAGATTTTAATGAATTAACTTCTTGGATGCTAAAAGAATTTTCTTTAAAAAACATATGTATAAAAAAAGTATATTATTGTCCTCATCATCCTACTGTATCTGAAAAATGTAACTGTCGTAAACCAAACCCAGGAATGCTACTTGAAGCTTCTAAAGATTTTAATATTGATCTTAAAAATTCTATAATTATTGGGGATAAAGAGAGAGATATAGAGGCTGGTTTAAATGCTGGTTTAACTACTGCATATTTATTCGATGAAAGTAAAAATATTAAGGCTTCAAAAGCAAATAAAATAGTTTCTAAGTTAGGAGAAATTTACAGTGTTAATACTTAATAGTGGCGGTACTTTTAATAATAGATATAATCCACTAAATGGTAAATCTGAAATACCATATGATAATCATGATATTGAAAAAATATTAAAAAGTGCATATTTTGATTATGATTTAGCTGGTGTTATTTATAAAAATAGTTCAGATATGGATATTAACGATAGGAAAATACTTGCAAGTATCATAATGGAATCTAAAGATGATACATTTATAATAATTCATGGCACTGATACTATTAATATTACTGCTGAATTTTTATCTGAAATATTTGAAGATAGAAAAATTATTTTAACTGGAGCTTTTAGGCCATTTGAAATAGATAACATTGAAGCAAGTTTCAACCTCGGATTAGCAATCGGCTTCGTTAAAGCAGAACCCAAAAATGGTGTGTATATTTGTATGAGTGGATATATAGAACCTTGGAAGCTATTAGTTAAGAATAGAGTATTAGGGAAGTTTGAACTTGTCCGATAAAGTAGCCTGTAGCCACTGTCATCTTAGCTTTGATAAATCTGTTATGATTAAAGATTCAGATCATTACTTCTGCTGTAATGGTTGTAGGGGAGTATTTAAATTACTAAATGACGAAGGCTTTGAGAGCTTTTATGATAAAACTTCAAACGTAATGCTCACTCCTCCAAAAGATAAATATGAAGATTCCTTAAATTTTGATACAAATTCATTCAGAGATGCCTTTGTTAAAGTTAATAGTGATGGCTTTAATGAAGTTTCATTAATAATTGAAGGAATTCACTGTTCAGCTTGTGTATGGTTAAACGAGAAGGCTCTACATAGAATGGATGGAATTATAGAAGCTGATATAAACTTTACAAACAACAAAGCTACTATTGTTTGGGCTAATGATATTGTGAAGCTATCAGCAATTATTGATATGATTCGCTCTATTGGATATAACGCTTTTGCATACGACGCTTCTATACAAGAAGAATATGCAAACAAAGAAAGAAAAACTTACTATCTGAAAATGGCAGTTGCTATTTTCTCATCAATGAATATTATGTGGATTGCAGTTGCACAATATGCAGGCTACTTTAGTGGAATTACACAAGATATAAAAACAATATTAAACATTGCAGAAGGAATTCTAGCTACACCAGTTCTATTTTACAGCGGATGGGTTTTTTTTAGAGGTGCTTACTATGGAATTAAAACTAAAGTTGTTAATATGGACTTACTTGTTGCTACTGGAGCTTTATTAACTTATATATATTCCATTTATATTACTGTTATGCAACATGGAGAAGCATATTTTGACTCAGTTAGTATGATTATTACTTTCGTGCTTATTGGTAAATTTTTAGAAGTGTTAAGTAAGAAAAGTGCAGCCGACACCTTGGATGTTATCAGTAAGCATATTGCTAATGAAGTTAATATTATTCTTAATGGAAATGTAGTTGCTTGTAAGCTTGAAAATGTAAAAGTTGGAGATAAAGTTGTTGTAGCATCTGGAGAAAAAGTTTTACTTGATGGAAAAATAGTTAGTGGAGATGGTTCATTTGATGAATCAAGCTTAAGCGGAGAGAGTGAACCTATATATAAAAAAATAGGTGATAGTATAATAAGTGGAACAACAAGTATAGATGCTGATGTACATTTTATAGCTTCTAAAGATTTTGAACATTCAACTTTATCAAATCTTGTATCACTCTTAGAATCTGCTATAAATAAAAAACCAAAAATTCAGCAGATGGCAAATAAATTA
>NZ_JBNMNU010000293.1:0-3097 GCF_051278035.1 Clostridium sp. | reverse complement strand
GTTCAATCTCAATTATTTTTGCTGAAACTTCATTTCTCTTTTTTTTATCTAATATACTACCTAGAGTTTCCCTTTCTAGTTTCAAATCTTCTAATTCTTTATTTTTCTGAGCTTCAAGCTTATTTAAATCGCCTTGTTGTTGCATAAACTTAACCTCTAATACAGTTTGTAGAAATGCTATAGTTTTAGTTTGTACAGTCATTACTTTTGCATATTCTAATTTGATATCTTCCATTTCTTTTTTTATTTCATCAAGGTTAATGACAGTTTTTTGACTATAAAAATATGCTTTCAAATTATTAATTAAGTTTTCTTTTATAATCAAACTATTTTTACCATTAGCAATAATTTCAAACTTAAGGGCAGCACTCATTAATACTTTCTCGCTTGGGTATTTATTAACTTTCAAAACACTTATCTTATTTTTTACTATGCCAGTATAATCCTTAGGATCATCTTTAAGTATCAGGTACTTCATGGCAGTATCAGTTAAATATACATATTTATAATTATTATTAAGTGTTCCGGTTTTTATAAGGCTAAGCTCTTCCATGTTCTTAGCTATAGTTTCTCCTTTTTCAAATAACCTTTTAAATTGATCTAAAAAACAGTAATTGCCAGCATTTTTAAGGAGTAATAAATATTTTTCATATTTAAACTTTGCTTGTACGAAACTGTCTAGGCTTATAATATCGTCTCTTACCTCAGCTTTCATTTTTACACACACTCCATTCGGCTGCACCCTAAGTATTGAGTTGCGATTTCTTGTTTTAATTCTATTATGGAACTTGTATAACTTAGTCCAACCGATTCTATTGCAATAATTTCATCGTTTACTTGAACGGTTGCATCAGTACATGTTTTTAAACCACCGTTTTCTTTTAATAAAGGATTTTTTTCATATATATCTTGTATTAGTTCTCCCTCATGTCTCCAAGTTTCCTGGACACTCTCTGGTAAATTGTAATAAGCCTCAGTTAATTTTAAATCATGATTAAGGTGATTAGTTTGAGCTACGCAAAACGATTTTGTTCCTATTTCTTGCCTGCACCACTCCTTGCCACCCTTATCTAATTGTATAATAAGTGTATTTTGACCTCTTACGATATGCCTTGTAGTCTTAATATAACCAGATGTTTCAAGCTTTCCTAGCCTTTCCATACTTAAAGTACAATATTTCTTTGCTTGCTGCGCATTAGATAATCCGGTTTTTGATAATTGCTTTAGAATATTTGTATCTCTACTTGTAAGTACTTTTACTTTAGTGCTTTTTCGGGGCATATTGGTTTCCTCCTTACTAAAATTTTTTCATAATAAACCTTTTTATCTAAAATCTCTATATCGTTTCTATTTTCAAAAAAGCGTACTATATCTTTAAAGTCATAATCCATCACATCAGTTGTTTTAGCCTTATCTGGGTGTTTAAAGGTTTCTATGATAAGAAACCCCTTAGATACTCTTAGAAGCTCTTCAAGAACGAAATTTAAGCGTTTTGGAGATATAAACATAAGAACATAGTTGCAAATAACAACATCAAATGTTTCGCCAGGATAAGGAAGCCCATTTTCTATATCTTTTTTACAAAAGTTAGCTTTGAAATTTTTATGAGGTAGTGGCTCTGGAATATTTTTATCGATTCCCCATAAGTCTTTAAATCCGACTTCATAAAATAATTTTAAGTTTCTAAAATGCCCGGTTCCAACATCAAGAATTTTATCTTTAATATTCAATTCATTAAAGTATCTTTTAAGAAATAATAAATTATAATTGGAGTAATGATTTCTTAGGTGATTATTTATATTTTTAGCCATTATTAACCTTCTTCTTTAATTTGAATTTTAGCCTTAGCACTCGGGGATAAGTGAGTTATTTTCAGACTAAATTTATTTAGCTTGCTTTTCAGTATGAAAAGTCTTAAAATGGTAATGGGAGTGCGTAGCCGACCTATTACATCTCTTAAACCCGAGTGGCTAACGACGTGACAGTATGTCGCGAAGTATATGTTGTTGATATTACTATGTTTTATCTATTAATTGTACATGTAAATTTAATAGTCTTGTATTAATATTTTTAATTGAATTATGCTTACATACATAATTATATACTATAAATCCATAAAATGCTATGTTTATATATATTTAAGATCAATAAAAGCACCAGGGTGTTAATGCCCTGGTGCTTTTATTGATCCGAGATAATTAATGTCTGTTTTCATGACTTTTATGTTTCGTATCAACAACAATTCAGCACAAAATAGGAAGAAATAATTGACTAAATAAATACAATAGAATGGTCTGAGATCATTCTACATAGTGTAATACAATATACATTAGTATCGTTATATATTATCAAAGCCAGTCATACGTTTAAAAACAAGCCCCATGGTGGAAGTAATAAACTGCACCATGTTAAGTAGACAGTGGAAATAATAAAATTTACTTAAACGGCTAACTATTTCTCTCAAAAATAATAATAAAGTAAGTATGTCTTTAATTAATTATTAAACCCTAATGTCAAAATTTAAGTTTACCTAAAATCCGCCACCGCTAATAGCGGTTAGTTCAAATACAACTTCGAAGCAATTCCTTGATTTCTTTAGTAATTCTTGAACTTGTTTATAACGGAGTTTACGAAAGATGCAAATCATTTGAATAACATATCATTGATATAATAATTATCAATGATAATAAATCATAAATTATAGTATCAATCAACGAGTTTACTTTAGCGGTTCAAAATCAATTTTATAATAGTAAATCACACAAATATTATCAACTTAATTATTTAAAATTTATCATCGTTATTTATACTGCCACTTTCCACATTTCTTTTTTCTATTAATTGGTTATATTTTTCATTATTCTTACCCCATCTAAGAGAAAATAATAACCCAAACATAACACCCTCTGACAGAGCAACAAACAATGTTTGGTTTTGTTCACATCCATACATGCTAATTTTGTTCAATAAAAAAATTATGCCTATTATAACCATTATAGCAGTTGATATTATAATATTTTTAAGGATATACATTAACATTCCTTTTTCTTGTGATCTTTTCCAAGATTTAATGAAATTTTCATGGTCTACATAAAAT
>NZ_JBNMNU010000292.1:0-3187 GCF_051278035.1 Clostridium sp. | reverse complement strand
CAGCATATTAAGACCAGCGGCGGATATTTTTCAAAGTCTTGCAGTAGCAATTATAATATGGTATTCCATGAGTAAAATCGCAAACAATACCCTAGAGATAGGTGTTCTTTTCGCTTTTACAACTTATATAAAACAATTCTTTAATCCTATTTCTGATCTTGCAGATAACTACACTACTATTCAATCTGCCTTGGTTTCTGCAGAACGAATTTTCGAACTTTTAGATGAAGAAGATTCTTTAGAAGATTTAGATGAAGGCATGAGCATAGATTTGCAAGGTGATATAGAATTTAAAAATGTATGGTTTTCATATGATAACTCAGAATGGATATTAAAGAATATCAGCTTTAAAGTTAATAAGGGCGAGACTATTGCATTTATAGGAGAAACTGGGGCAGGGAAAACTACAATAATAAGTCTCATAAGTGGTTTTTATAAAATTCAAAAAGGTGAGATACTAATAGATGGAATTAATATTAATGATATTAAGAAGAAAGACTTAAGAAAGAGCATATCGGTTGTGCTTCAAGATGTGTTTTTATTTTCAGGAGATGTAAAGTCTAATGTAATATTAAATGATGATATTAGCGAAAACATATTAATGAAGTCCCTTAAAACTACATCTGCCTTTGACTTTGTAAATGATTTACCTGGAGGAATTCATGCAGTTGTTATGGAAAGAGGCTCTACCTTTTCAGCAGGTCAAAAACAACTAATATCATTTTCAAGAGCCCTTGCTCATTCCCCATCTATATTTATACTAGATGAAGCTACATCTAATATAGATTCGAAAACTGAAAAAATAATACAAAATGTCATTTTGGAAATGGCTCTAAACAGAACTACACTTATTATCGCACATAGATTATCAACTATAAGAAATGCTGATAAAATAGTGGTAATTAAGCATGGAGAAATTATAGAAATAGGTAATCATGATGAACTTATAATACTTGAGGGATATTATAACGATATGATTAAGGGCAATTTAAGTGTTACTAACTAAATAAAGGCAGTATGTAAAATGTTAAAATAAATCATTTTACATACTGCTTTTATTATTGTTTTGTCAAAACAAAATAGAATTCAACCCCATTTTCTGTGTTTTTTACTCCACAACTACCTCCATGAAGTAACATTATATTTTTGACTATGGAAAGACCTAGACCAGTCCCACCAAGCTTACGTGTCCTTGATTTATCAACTTTATAGAAGTTATCCCATATTTTCATAATTTCAGTTGCCTCAATTTCACTTCCGGTATTTTCTACGACAACACTAATGGCATCTTCTTTTTCTATCATTCTTACTGTTATATATCCATCATTATTAATATGTCTTATAGCATTTGTCATATAGTTAGTTAATACCTGTTCTATTCTGTTCCAATCTGCATTAACTTTTATGTTTTGTATTAAATTTAATTTAAGTGTTATATTTTTTTCATTTAATAAAGATGAAAATTTCCTAGTAAATGGTTTAATTAGTTCATGTAGAAAAAACTCTTCTTTAACCAGCTTGAAGTTTCCTGATTCTAGTTGAGATAAATTCAACATATCTGATACTAAATTATTCATTTTCTTAGATTCATCCATTATGACATCGATAAAATATTGTTTTTCTTCTCCTTCTAAGATATCATCATTTAATGCCTGTGTGTACCCTTCTATTAGAGTTATTGGTGTTTTAAGTTCATGAGAAACTGCTGCCACAAAGTCTTTTCTCATCTCTGTTAATTTCTTTTCTTTTTCAATATCTTTTTCTAACTTTGTATTAGCATCTTTAAGTGAGGTTAATGCCCCATCTAAATTTTCTGATAGAAGATTTAGTGAAGTAGCTAGAGCTCCTATTTCATCTTCACTTTTAACCGCACACTTTTCTGTAAAATCAAGATTAGCCATTTTAGAGGCAGTTTTAGTTATTTTTATAAGTGGCTTTGCAATCATATTTGAGTAAATGAATGAAAGAAGTAGAATAGTAATTATGGCACCTATGTAGAAATACAAGTAAAATTCCTTTATAACCTGAACTGCCTCATTTACCGGCTGCAGTGATGAAAAAACATAGATAGTCTCATCTTTATTTGCATCGTATAATATACCCGCTACGCTTACTACCATTTCACGGTTTCCACCAGTAATAAAAATCAATGGCTTTCCTTCTTTTCTGAATCTAGCAATTCCACCTGTTTTTTCTATTTCATCAGACATTATTTGAATCATTAGTCTGATTTTTATAGCGTCATTTCTTTCATCAAACGTTCTTGGTAGAGCTTTCAAATTTCCTGAACTATCACTTATAATTATCTTATAATTGTTTTTTTCTTCAAAAGAATTAATTAAGTTACCCTCATCCACATCGTTTTTGAGCAAAATATATTGATTTTTGAATTTAACAAGGTTATCTTTAACATTGTCTTTTTTCCACTTTATATAAAACTGCTCGAAAAATTCTGATTGTACTACTAAATTAGTAGTGATAAAAATTATAAAAACTATAGAAGTTATAGCAAAAAGCTTTCTTGTAATACTCTTTTTACTTTTCATTTTTCACCTCGAATTTATATCCAGCCCCTCTTATGGTTGCTATAAGGTAAGATTTTTCACCTAATTTCTCCCTTAATCTTTTTATAACAGTATCTACTGTCCTTAAGTCTCCATAATAATCAATTCCCCATACCGCATCCAATATTTTCTCTCTACTCAAGACAATTCTCTTATTAATCATAAAATAATTTAATAGTTCGAATTCCTTTGGAGATAAATTTATTTCGATGTTGTCCACAGTGACCTCATGGCTTAAGTTATCAACAACTAAACCATCAAAGTTATTTTCATCCTTTACAGAAGCTTCAATTATATGAGTCCTTCGTATAATTGCTTTCACTTTAGCTACTAATAATTTTGGGACAAAGGGCTTTGTAATATAATGATCTGTACCTAATTCAAAACCTAATAATTCATCATCTTCTTCAGATTTAGCTGTTAGCATTATAACCGGTATATCAGAGGTTTTTCTTATTTCCTTACATACATCCCACCCATCCATAATTGGCATCATTACATCTAAAATAACTAAATCTATTTTATTTTTATTAAATATAGTTACAGCCTCGCTACCATTTTCTGCTTGAATTACATTATATTGCTCTTTTTTTAAATATATAGACACTAGACTCCTAATTCTT
>NZ_JBNMNU010000291.1:0-3195 GCF_051278035.1 Clostridium sp. | reverse complement strand
TAACTATCTATGATTAATAATTTTATTCTGCGCTTTTTAGTGATTCTATCATATCTATATTACCAAATTCTCTGTACATAACTAGATTTACAATTATTGAAAAGAAAATTGTAAGTAACACTGAATATACAAAATATATAGGGTCAATCTTTCTCATAAACATCATTACATTAGTCTCTGCAGCATTAATTACAAAATTGTTCAGGAGTATTCCCACATATATTCCAGTTAAACTGCCTATTACCGTTAGTATGATGTTTTCACGATATATATATAATGCAAGTTCGTTATCGTAAAATCCTAAAAGCTTTATTGTAGATAATTCTCTTATTCTTTCATTTATATTTATATTTGTAAGATTATATATTACAACAAAAGCAAGAACGCCAGCTGATATTATTAATATCATAACCACTGAATTTATACTCTTTGTGGTTTTATTAAAATCAAAATGGCTTTTATTTTTATAACTTACAGCTCCTACATTTTTTATGGAAGTTAGTATTTTAGTTGTACTAAGTTCAGCGCTATCTGAAGTTGATTTTATAAGTCCATAAAAACCATTAAACTTTAAGGTGTCTCCTGTTAGTTTTTTATAATAATCAGAGCTCATGTAAATGTAATGTTGCAAGTAATGTTCTGTTACGCCAGTAATTTCAGCTTTAACCACTTTATCATTCATGGTTATTTCCAGTGTATCTCCTATTTTTTTATTGGTAAGTTTTGATAATTTTTGTGTAATAATTATGCCATTTCCAGTAAGGTTTAGTTTTGCGTCCTTCATTGAAAGATTAATATAATTATTAATTTCCTCTTCATTTTCTGTAACTATCACAAATGCATCTTCTTTACCAGATTTATTAAGATTCACTGTTCCATTCTTGGTATATGTGAATAAAACTGATTTTACGTTATCATCTTCCATTATTTTAGCTTTAGTTATGTTTTTCTCATTAGGATCCATGTCACTGCTAAGAGTTGACACCATATCATACGTATATATCTTTGTAAATTGACTTTCTACAGCCCCTGTTATTCCTGACTTAAGTCCAAAACCCGTTATCATGAGGCCTGTGCAGGTAGCTATTCCAATTACTGTCATGAAAAATCTCTGTTTATATCTGAATATATTTCTTGTAGTAACTTTGTTTGTGAAACTTAATCTTTTCCATATAAAAGTTACTTTTTCCAGCAATACAGTCTTCCCAGCCTTTGGTGGCTTAGGTCTCATGAGTGATGCTGGTTCTTGCCTTAATTCTTCAAGGGTTGCAAGAGCCGCCGCTAAAGTAGTAAACAATATAGCAATTAACGAAGATTGCATTGCAAGATTTACGTTAAATGGTGTTAGTGAATATGGAATAGAATAAAGCGTCGCATACGCATTCATAATAAGTGGAGGAAAAAGCCTAAATCCAAAGGATACCCCTATTATGCTCCCAGTTATACTAGCTGTTAATGCATAGATTAAATAATGAGAAACTATGGCCATTCTTGAATATCCCAGGGCCTTAAAAGTTCCTATTTCAGTTCTATTTTCCCCAACCATCCTTGTCATAGTTGTAAGACTAACTAAAGCTGCCACGAGGAAAAATATAAGTGGAAATGATTTACCTATGTTATCTATTCTGTCACTGTCCTGTCTATAAGTTTCATATCCTACGTTATCACTACGTCCTAGCACATAGAAGTCAGGCTCTTCAATGTCATTGATTTTATCTTTACTCTTCTTAATTTCTGCTTCTCCATCTTTTATTTTAATATTTGCTTTGTCTTCTTCAGACTTTAATTTCAGTAAGTTTTGATCAATTTGTTTCTCACCGTCTTGGAGTTTTTTACTCCCTGCTTCTAAATCTAACTTCCCTTGTTTAATTAATTTTTCCTGCTTACCTAATTCATTTAAGCCCATGTCTATTTGCGACTTTGAACTATCAAAGTTATTTCTTAAAAGTTCAATATCAATAAAAGGCTTGATTTGTTCTAGTACTGAATTAGTTTTTAGCGAATTGTACATGCTGTCAAAATCTTTTCCCACAATATTTTTAACATAAATTTCATTTATTCCATTATACTGAGTTTTATAGATCTCATTACTAGGATCAGACTCGGATTGTTTTTTCGCTTCCGAAACTTTTACTGCCATTGAGGATGAAATATTATTAGCTGCTTGTTTTTTTCCAAGGTTAAGATCCAACTGGCTTTTTACAAGTTTTCTTTTCCCTTCTTCAATTTGAATTTTCCCCTGCGCCTCTTTTTTATTAAAAACACTTTGGTTTTTTGCTAGATCAGCTTTACCCTGACTAATTTCTGCTTTTGCCTCATTTATAGTTTTGTAACCTTCAGAAAATTTATCCCCTGCTTCTTTTTTCGATGCATTTAATTTTTCTTCTGCAGTATTTATCTTACTTTGCGCATCTCGTAAAACCTTCGAATATCTAACTTTACTTCTAATAATTCCAAGGTCTTTAAGATTTTGTTCTATACTCTTAGAATTTTTTTTATAATCTTCATTTAGAAGAAGGCTATTTTTTGACTGTTCAATATTAGATTTTACATATATCTCTGTAAATATCTCACTTTTGAATACATCAGGTATTATATATATAAATCCTTTAACTGATCCATTTCCCACAGAGCTTAACTGTCTTTGAGCTGATAAATAAAGAGGTGACAGTGCGGTTCCTACTATTTTAAATGTACTATTTTTTAAGTCATCACCTATTTTAGTATCGATTCCTGATTTTAGTTCTATTTCAGCCCCTATCTTAAATTTGTTTTCTTTTAAAAATCCAGCTTCAACTACTGCTTCATTATTATTTTGGGCCATTCTTCCTGTGATGATTTTCACATTATTTATGCCTTCCGTAGAAGGAATTGAATTAACATTAACCACTAGCTCTCGCTTATCTTTTGCAACTACTGCATCTAATGAGAATGACCCCTTGGCGCTTTTTATATCTTTTAGTTTTTGTACTTCTAATACATCATCCTCTGTTAGTCCAAGTGTAGAAATTAACTTAAAGTCCATAAATTTTGTTTCACTAAAATAAAAGTCTACCGATTCTTTCATATCTGGGCTAGTAGCTCTAACCCCTGCATAAAAAGCTACTCCCATTGCAATAATTATTACAATAGATAAAAATCTTGAAAGTGTCTTTCTTATATCCCTAAATAAATTTTTAAAAAATGTTTTCCTCA
>NZ_JBNMNU010000290.1:0-3250 GCF_051278035.1 Clostridium sp. | reverse complement strand
TTAAAATCTTGAATCATCATCTTTTGTTTTATATTAGCCTCGTACCGCATTGATAAAGCAGAGATAATTATTGCCGCTCCTATAATCATAAAAATTATTGCGATATAGCTCTTTTTCATAATTTTGCCTCCATCCATTTTATGATATTTTTAAGATGTCTAATTATTATATCATATTTCTTTATTGTAACTAACATTTAATTATATATTTGTTATTTATTTGAATTGCTTCGTATAATAAAATTTCTTGATTCCTTTCTTATGAAATGCTATATTAGGCATATAATCATATACGATTTAAGAAACAGATAAATTAAATTGAAAAGAGGTAATTAATTTGAGAATTGGAATGGGATACGATGTTCATAAATTAGTTAAGGATAAGAATCTAATACTTGGTGGAGTAACCATACCACACGAAACTGGTTTACTCGGCCATTCAGACGCCGATGTTCTCATTCACGCTATTATGGATGCTCTTCTAGGCGCCGCAGCTCTGGGTGACATTGGCAATCATTTTCCTGATACTGAGACTAAATATAAAGGCATTTCTAGCATTGTTTTACTTAAGCACGTATGCAGTTTACTAAATAGCGAAAACTATATAATTGAAAATATCGATGCTACAATTATTGCACAAAGGCCTAAAATGGCACCATATATTCCCTCTATGGTAAAAAATATTGCAGATGCTCTACAACTACCTATTGATAAAGTTAATATTAAAGCTACTACCGAAGAAGGGCTTGGCTTCACCGGACGCTGTGAGGGAATCTCTTCAAACGCCATATGCCTTTTAAAATAGGGTTATATATTCTTCTGTAAATAATAATAAAAAAGGCATTTCTTTATAAAGAAATGCCTTTTTTTCTAGAATCCCTGTTTCCAAATTTCATAATCCGCATGATCAATAAGCATAGCAGAAGAAAAATATGTACCCTGGCCATATTCAACACCGAGTTCCACTAGTTTTTCCTTTTCTTCTAGGGTTCGTATTCCCTCAGCTATAATTTTCATACCAGTTTTTATAGCCATTCTAACCATATGTTCTACCATTAATGCCTTTATTTCATCTTTCTCAATATCTCTTACTATTTCCTGAGAAATTCTTATAAAATGTGGCTTCATTTTTATTAATTCCACCATATTAGAATTACCCTCTCCATAGTTATCCATAGCTATTTTAAATTTTAGCTCATTAGCAAAATTACGCCAGAATGCACTTCTTGGTATACGTTGCGTAATTTCTAAAACTAAGTTTGCACCTTTCAATTTCTTTATAACTTTTTTAATAGTATGTCTTGTAGTATCCGATTGAATCTTAAAAAACAACCCCTCTTCAGTAAATGGTCCAAGTTTATCTAGATAATTAGCTAATTTATCGCAAGCTAGCATAGTAAGATTTTCTAAGTCTCCTGTAAGTCTCGCCTTTTCAAACATATCATCCGGAAAAAATTCTAGTCTTGAATCTCTAACTAATATTTCTAATGATTTAACTTTTCCACTACTAAGGTTTATAATGGGTTCAACCGTAAGTTCTATAGATTTATTTTTTATTATACCGGAAATATGATATGCCTTTTCATCAATCTTATATATTAACTCCTCATCTAAATACTCACTCATTGAAGTTTTATCTAAAAACCATCCAACACTAGTACTTGAAGAAAGACTGGGATTATATAAATCTATAAGTTCATGCTTTAAAACAGCTCTTAAGTTATACATTGTATATATCATTGCTGCCATTCTTTTATTTTCATCATTTGTTTTACGAATGAAATTTAAACCCGCAGAGACTCCAGCTAAATAAAAAGATGGCTCATATAGTTTGTTTCTAGAATCTGAGAGCAAATAATCTATACCGTGTCTGAGTTCTGGTATTATATCTCTAAGTATACTAGCTCCTTCTCCATCAGGAATATCAACATATTTTACATTTCTTGTTAACTCTTCACATAAACTAATCCAAAATTTTCTTTGCTTGTTGTTATCAAATTTTAAATAATCCATTAGTGAATGCAATTCTAAATACCTTGTATCATAGAATATATTGCTATGAACTTGATAAGTTCCAAAGTCAATAATAGAGGGTTTTTTAACTGAAACAATTATATTACCTCCATGAAAATCACCATGTATACAGGAATCCAAATATTTAATCTGGTTACCATTCCATACTGCTTCATCAGTAAAGAATTTATAAGGATTTGGGAAAAATTTATCAACCCCATCAATAACTAACCACTTTTTATCTTCATCAATCATTAATGTTTCAAAAGCCTTTATAAGTTTTGAATCCATAAATCTATAACCTAATGAGCTTTTCACGATATCAATAGGCGATTTAATTTCAGATGTATGAGGTTTGTTCCAAGTATATAAAAATTTTGCTACTTGCTCTGAAGTTTGCTTAACTAATGCTAATTCATTTTCCAATGAATATTTAAGGGTTTTTATTCCTAGTACAGTATCTCCGCCCAATTCATATAGCACTCCAAATCTCTTTATATTATTTTTACATAAAATTTCAACTTCATCAATAATTTTAGGGATAAATCCCTCAATAGAATTTTCTCTAGATTGTAAAAACGCTATGTTATGAAGTCCACTTTCATTTATTTCTTGTATTTTTAAAACTCCAAGTTTTCGAGATTCTCCAAATTCCACTGTATATACAGCTGCGCCAGATTGTCCATCATTTAATTCATTTATTATTTCTATCGGTTGGTTTTCTGTTGAAAAATATTCCAAAACCATTGTTTTCTCTCGCTGGCTTAGCATTTATTACCCCCTGTATCTATTTATTGTTATTATAATTCTGTTTATAATGTAAATAGACATATCCTCCTTCAACATATTGTACTTATATATAATTATACTACAAATATTTTATTTACTAAATAGCTTTCTTGTACAATAATACTTATCTGCTTTTTTTTCTAAGTCAAATTCATTTATAGATGTAACTCTGTCATGTTGTTCTACATGAAGCACGTAACCCTCCTCATTCCTATTTGCAAAAAAAACTCTCGTACAATTCATGACGTCTACTTTATCCCCACAAATATCATAAATAAGTTTTGGTATTTTATTTAACATAAATATCTACCCCTTTAATAATTATTAACTATGAATTAATAAATACTATTTGAGGTTAGTATTTATGCTAAAAATGTTATTAAATCTAATTTTATATTTTAAGATAAATAAAAACAAAAAACTTTCAGAATAAATCTAAAAGTTTCTTG
>NZ_JBNMNU010000289.1:0-3375 GCF_051278035.1 Clostridium sp. | reverse complement strand
TAACTGATCTGTCAACAGTGTTTAGAACACAAAGCTTATAACTTATCATTAAGCACATAAAATACGTAGAATTATGTGCTTTAAACTTACGATATAGTAAATGAGTTACCCTAAATTATATACATTAATTTTGGTAAGTTTGAATCTAATAAAAAATATGATTAGTTTACATCGTGGGTTGAGTAAAAGTTTGAAGCTGAATTTAAATGGACAATCTCCAAAACCTGTAGATTATGGAGAATGTTCAAATATTCAACTCTTTTTGGAACAAAATTTCTAACAGCTTTATTTGTTCCAAATATAATACCTTATTTCTTTTGATGATATATGCTTTTACCTCTTTGATAATGAATATATATGTTAAACGATTGATTTTAAAGTTTATCTAGTTTATGTGAGAAATTGCAGCAAATATTAGAATATGAAAAAAACTTTATAATAACTTATTTATCTTTTACTAAATGGAAGGAGGTTCTTAATAACGATGAAGCTTTAACAACGGCAATACTTGATAGGTTAATACACCACTCACCTCTTATTAATGTTACTGGTGAGAGCTATAGATTAAAGCAAAAACGAGAAGCTGGTTTATTAGATATTTCAGCTAAATAGGTGTTACAAAGTGCTGCACTTTTGCACTGTATATTGGTGTATATTTGGATTGCACTTGACAATATGGAGTGTTTAGGAATCATGAACTATTATATGCAGTTGAATTAAGAGCAATGCAGATTGCTCAAGCACTTGGAAAATTTAATAAAAAAATTGAGGAAGAGGATATGGCTATTATTAAGAAATGGCATAATGAGGAATACATTAAGAAGATTTTACGGTCTCTAAAAATTGGTTAGATCCTCTTAATACATTAAGCATTGCATTATTAAAAGATCCATCTTCATTCATTGTCAGTCCTTGATAGTATTTTATTAGACTGACACGAAATTCCTAACACTCCCTTAGCTTTTGAATAATAAGAAATAGAAGGTAAGCTCCAATATCATGAAGTTCATATATAACTTTAGATTATTTAATATCAAGAAGATAAAAATATGGCTCAAAACTCTCTTCAACTACTTTTGAAATTAGTTTTAAAAATGGATCGTAATTCTTAGTAGTATGAGCTATATCAAGAGCCTTGTAATACTCGAGTCTATCTTTAAATTCTATAACAGCTGGCGGAAACCCATGTTTTATAAGTTCCAAATTCATTAGAAGTCTAGATGTCCTACCATTACCATCTACAAAAGGGTGAATACCCACAAAATCAACATGTACTCTTGCTGCGAGTTCTACAGGATGCATGTTTGTATGTTCTTCTTTATACCAAGCTACAAATTCTTGCATCAAAGAAGGGACATTAATTGATAAAGGTGGTTTGTGTTGCGCTCCACTAATAATCACATTAATATTTCTATATGTCCCAGCACTCTTGTCATCAATATTTTTTAAAATTAAAGAGTGAATGGATTTTATATCATTCTCGTTTAGCAGTTCACCTAATTGTACTAACTCTTCAACATATAAAATTGCTTCTCTATGATTAATAGTCTCAAAATGCTCTCTTAAACTTTTTCCTCCTACCGTTATCCCCTCAAGTGCAACTTTTGTTTCTTGAAGAGTTAATGTATTGCCTTCTATAGCATTGGAGTTAAAAGTCCAGCGTAGTACTAAATCTTCATGTAGATTATTAACTATATCTTTTGGTAATGGTCGATAGGTATCAAGAGTGTTTTTAAGTCTGTCTAAGTGTGAAAAATCCATTATTTATCCAATTTATTTATGAAAGTATTGTAACATTATTCTGAGTACAAGTATCTATATAAACTTTGCCAAACTAATCTTACACAAAGCACTAACACTAATCCCAAGTTCTTTTGCATGAGATTCTATCTTTGCTTTTTCATTAGGAGTAACATTTATAAAAATCTGTTCACTAGCTTTATCAGTAGCATCTTTTTTAGGTCTTCCGCCTTTGTTCTTTTTACCTTTGCTCATATCAGCAGCACCTATGAACTTATTCATCTTCTCTGATGTGTCAAGATCGTCTAAATCTTTAATTTTTGCCATTTAATTACTCCTTATTTTAAACTAGTTTTATACTAAATATAAACTAGTTATTAATTAGTTTTAATATCTCTTTTGAGAGTTCTTTAATTTCTTGAGCAGCAGAGCCTTTTTTATTTAATTCTTTTACTGTCAATCCATCTCCATAACTATTTTTATAATCAGCTCTTGAATAAATAGTGCTATCTAGTAAGTTGAAATATTCAGAATTATCTTTGATGTATTCGCGCAAGTTTTGTAATTTATTTTTAGATCTACTATCTACATTATTTAGAAGTACATTTGTTTTAATAGTAATACCAAAAACTTCACTTGCTTCTTTTAATATTTTTCTAAATTTTTGTAAGCCAAAGATTTCTATTTGAGATATTCCTACTGGAGTAATGATGATATCTGCTTTTATAAGTGCAGCTCGATTAACATCACTATCATATCCACCACTATCAATAATTAATAAATTATCTTTAATATTAGAATACTCATTGATAAAGTCATTAAAGTCTATATCACTTTCTTTTACACATTTTATAGTTGCTAGGTTTTCACTTGTGCGTAGTTGATTAAAAAGGATTGCAGAGTTTTGAGAGTCCAGATCTAATAAAATAATGTCATTATATTTCTTATGAAGTGTGTACGCTGTATTTATTGCAACTGTACTTTTACCAACTCCACCTTTTTGATGCCCAAATAGAACTATCATAATAAACTCCTTTAAAATAAGTATAATACTAGCAATTAACTTGAACTATACTTATTAGTATGTAGTTTATATTAATGTTTTAATAAAAGTTTTGTTAGTTTCACATAAGTATTTCCAAGCTTTTTGTTCAACTTCAATTTTTGTTTTCATAAAATTATTATATTAAAAATAATATACATTTTTGACTAGTGCTAACAATTAGTAATGAAATACATTGTTTCACAAATTAACTGATATATTTGAGAATAAAAGCGAAGTTTTTTTCAAGCTTTTACAGTCTCTGTTCTTTTAAAAGTATTCCCTTTATTTTCTTCATTGATATATGTCATAAATAGTATTTATTGAACATGTTCCAAATTTCAACTCTTTTTGGTAAAAGTATTTTATTAGTAATAACTGCTCAAAAAGTAAAAGAACAGGTTGTGCAGTTTAAATTTGACCTTTGCTTTAAAAATGTACTTTTATGCATATAATAAATCAAAAACATCATTTATTACAAAGAATTAATTTCTATTTCTAATTCTTGTAGTGTTTTAATTATTTCATCAAAACTAATATATTTATCAAAAATCATATTTTCCATAGCTTTATAATCTTTTTCCAATTCTGCA
>NZ_JBNMNU010000288.1:0-3388 GCF_051278035.1 Clostridium sp. | reverse complement strand
TTTCTATATTTGGACTATCAATATAATCCGTTATAAATACTTTACTCATTTATCTGACTCCTATATATTTAAAATAATCAAACCTTGATAAATATCTATTTACATAAATTAGTATAATAAAGATAATAATCGATAAAAGTAAATCAGTATAGAGGTTTGAAAGTTCTAATTTTTCACTTAAATGTAGAGCTACTACTATAAATCCATAATGCCATAAATAAATAAATAAACTAGCTTGTCCTGCCTCAATTATGAAGTTATTTTTCAATTCAATTTTTAAATTATTATTAATAAAAAATATCAATAAAATATTAAAAAGAACAAAACCGAATGCAAAAGATATATAAAAATTAATCTGAAAAATATTTATATTAACATTAATTATTAAAAATACTATAGAAGTAACAAGTAAAAAAATCACTTTTTTTGTTTCTAATAATTTTATATTAATAAGCTGGTTTCTTAAAATATATCCCAAATAAAAATAAATAAAATATTCCATGCCTCTAAAAATAGGCTTGTATCCAAATTGATTAAATATAGTTGACCCTAAGTCTCTAAATCCTGTTCCTATTATTGCTAAAATTATAGTTAGAAATAAAATCATTTTATAATCTAAATTTTTAATTAAATAGATTACGAAAAAATATATAATTAATACTTCCAAAAACCAAAGGTGGTTATATGGCGAGGTAATCAACAAAACAAAAGATTTAAAAGATACGCTTGAAAAAACAAACATATATATAAGTGAACTTACTAAAAATAATATTCCAATATATTTAATCTTCTCTGAAATATATTTTTTTTGTAATTTTTCTGTTTTTATTAAATAACCTGAAAGAAAGAAAAATAATGGCATGTGAAACAAATATATCAAAAATCTCAAAGATTCTTCTATATTTGTAGAGATTCCAGCCATATATTGACCACTAAGAGTATGTCCCAATACTACCAAGTATATAAGTAACCCTTTTATAAAATCAATTGTAATATTTCTGTTATTTATCATATGGTGTTTTATTTTCACTAAATCCATGTTCTTTTAACCAATATTCTATTACAGGAATTTGCCATGGAGCATCTATATCAAAACCAAAATCTTTAAATACAGTTCCTTGCTTATTTCCAAGCCATTTAAAAGGTAAAGAACCATTTGAGGTGTCTTTAATACATCTAGCTCGAACAACTTGTACTCCAAAGTCAGCAAAATAACAATCCCCCATTGCATCTCTATCAAAAGTATTTGTAATTCCCATTGCTTTTAAATCAAGCATAGATTCAGTAGTACCATCATTATTTAGTTTTCTTGCTCTCATTGGGGAAAACATATTATACTTGCTTACAGAGATTACAGAATCAAGTGTATTGTCATTATCAAGAAGAGATACAGCTTTATCCCAATATTCTGGTAAAATATCTGGACTATTTGCAAACATTAAAAATATATATTTTACATCTGGTACTTGTTTTTTAATAAAAGTATATGCATGTTCAAAAACACTTTCTGTTGGTGTTTCTGACTGAGCTAATTTTTCGGGTCTATCAATAATTTCTGCATTATACTTATTTGCAATTTCTTTGATAATTGGAGAATCCGTTGATACAAATATTTTATCAACAATATTAGAATTATACGCAGCCATTATAGGATATTCGGATAAAGGCCTACCCAATATTTCCATATAATTTTTACCAGGAACTCCTCCACTTTTATGTTTACCTATCAATAATGCAACATTCATTTCAATCCTCCATTTTATTTTGGATATAGTTTACTTGTTCACAAACTTTAGTAGCATAACCCCATTCGTTGTCATACCAAAGTACAAGTTTTAACATATTACCTTGTACTAAACTAGTAAATCTATGATCTACATTTGCAGAGAATTCAGAACCTTTAAAATCAAGTGAAACCAATGGCTCAAAATTATTATTTATAATATCCCACTTTTGAGCATTTGAATAATCTTCAAATGCTTTAATAACTTCATCTTGAGTAGTGTTCTCTTTTAATACTAATGTAATGTCTGCACATCCAACTATATGTGTTGGAGTTCGTATAGAATATGAGCCTATAAGTTCAGGAGATATGTCATCAACAACTTTACAACTAGCACTCAGTGCAGATGTAGGTTTTGGTATCATATTTCCAATAGCACTTCGACCAAGTGCAAAATGATGGTATATTTCACCTGGTACAGACCACGAACTTGCTGGTCCATCCATAAGATTTTGATACCCAAGCCAAGGATGAAGAGTAGTAAGATGTCCAGAATTTATACCAAAGTTATCTTTTATAATTTTAAGGACTGGTCCAATAGCTGTGGCATCACAAATACTTGAAGAGATTACATGATGTTTAGATAAATCTAATTTATCTTCATTCGCACCAAGAACCATAGTAAAGTCAACTTCATTTGGAGAATGTGTTACAATAACTTTTTTTACACCTTGTTTTTCTATAGTTTTATGACCTCTTAATGTATTGTCTAATATTCCTGATGCGTCTATAACTATATCTACACCTTTTGATTTCCAATCTACTTCATCAATATGCTTTTTTTGAAAAACTTTTAAATCATAATCTCCATTATAAATATGATCTTTTTCCACTTGAAACTTATCTTTTAATTGATCATATAAAGTGTCATAATTTAATTGATATGCAATATTTTCAATATCTGGATTAATATCATTTATCGCGACTACTTCAAAAAGTTTTTTATTCATATTTGTTCTGAAAATTGCTCTTCCTATTCTTCCAAAACCATTTATTCCTACTTTTAACATTTACCATCTCCTTTTTATTTTATTAACAATGACTATATGTTAATGATTCAAAGTTTTTTATAACTAAAACCTCTTTTTTATCAGTAAAATACTCTTTCCAGTTGCTAAATTGTGTATACCCATACATAAATATAAAGTCAAAATTATATTTTTTTGCCACCTCATAGTCTATTAAACTATCACCAATATACAAAACATTACCTTCTAATTTTAAGTTATCCAAATTTTCATATTTTGTTAATGGTCCGCCCATTATTTTATTAAATTTATTTAGATAACATCTTTCTTGCAACAATGATATAATTTCTTCTTTCTCTCCACCAGATAGTATATAAGGTTTTAATTTATAAAATTCAAGTTTATTTATAAAAGAATCTATATTTTTTGTGAAACTAGCATTTAACAAACTTATCTTCAATATATTATTATAATTATTTAAAATAACTGAACACTCTTTATCATTAAAATATTTAGCAATTTTAATGTTTCTAGGTAATCCATTATTCCCAATAAAATAATTTACAAAATTTTCATTATCCAAGTAGTTTTTTGATGCTTTTATAATTGCTTTTTCTTTGATAAAATTACTATCAAG
>NZ_JBNMNU010000287.1:0-3410 GCF_051278035.1 Clostridium sp. | reverse complement strand
TGTTTATCAATTTCACTTTTAATGGATCTGTGCAACCACCTCCTAAAATAGATGATCTATCAGCCATAAGACTGTTTTTTGTTGTTATAACTTGTATTATTGGTTCCAATATAGTATTGTTTTCAGTTTTAAATACTTCTGGATTGAAACTAAATATCTTCTGGTTATTTGCCACCCAGATAATTTTAATATGTTGGTTCTTTATATCATCTGAAGCTTTTATATTAAAAAAGTTTTTTTCATAATCCACAGAATCTCTCCTGTCTTGTTCAAAGAATTCTTTTATTTCGTTTTCTTTATTATGATATTTCATGGGCACCAATAAAACCCAGTCAGTTGTATAATCTGACACAGTAACAATCTTATTATTTATATCATAAACCGGGAATTGTCTCAAGTAATTAGTATTTACTACTAGTGATTTTATACCAGTATAATCCTTGTTTAAAAGAAGGCTTGTTTCTTCATAGACTCGTGCATTAATTAATAAAGATCCCATTTTTTCGAAAATATTATAAAGTTGTCCGTTTGTACTAGAAAAGAATATTTTAAGATTATTTTTCATATCCTGCTGGTTATTACCTATATCTAGCGGATAAAAAACGCCATAATCTTTGCTATAATTCCAATTCTTCAATGATTCTTGTTTCTTATGTATATTTCCGTACTGGTTTAAGACTGAAGCACATAAAAGTATCAAAGTTATTGAGCAAGCAACTTTGAGGATCATGTTTAAAAAAAATATACCATTCGTGTCTTTTTTATTTTTAATTATATGACTTACCTTAATATTCAATATATATAAATATGATACAAGAGAAATAGATATCATTATTACATAATTTTTTAACTGATATAAAATAGTACTGTAAACAAATTTAAACGTTGTATCTTTTACAAATACAGTTAGTATTAGTGATCCTACTATGGATAAAACAAAAATAATAGTCACTAATCTTCCAACTATTATGAACCACACACGTATATTGGATACACCATGCATTTTTATTATGCCTATTTTTTTTGATTCATTAAAAATATAATAGATAAGTAAAATTAAAACAATAAAAATACTTACATAGTATATATATTGTAAAACTACTACGGAAGAAGATGATTGAGCTCCCATGGCATTTGAATTTTCCGTAAAATCTTCAGGGGTGAATGAGGTTTTAATATTTTTATTGACTTTACCAACAAAAATTTTAATAAATGCATTAAATGCTTTTTCATCGGATACTTCTGCAAAATACTGACCATTGACAGGTAAGCTTTCGTAAGAGGTATTAAGGGGTTTTACCATGACCATGTTATTATTTCCGAAATCCTTAATAGTTCCTATCTGATTTTTATCATGAGTATTCGATGTGGACATAAATAAATTTGTTTTCTGTGTATCTTTTTCATTTAATAACCT
This sequence comes from Clostridium sp., assembly GCF_051278035.1. GTDB lineage: Bacteria > Bacillota > Clostridia > Clostridiales > Clostridiaceae > Clostridium_AD. Next base: position 1,993 of record NZ_JBNMNU010000287.1, on the reverse strand, counting down.
GCCGTTTTTAAGCCTAAAGACATCATAAAAAGATGTGTTTTTAATTAGCAATATATATTTTGTAATTTTCACTTTATCGTTTGACATATAACTTATATTAGTTCTGAAAATATTAACTTTGCATTCATTTGCAGTCTCAAACAATATGGGATACAACGCTTCAGGACTAGAAATTATACTATCATTTGGAATTACAAATTGTTTAGCTATTCCTTTTTCAACATTTTCTATATTGTTAATTTCTTCTTTATCTGTTTTATTATAAGCTATAATAAACGAAAAAGAAGATAAAAAAATAAGAAAAATTACTATTATCTTTTTCAAAATTAACAAGCTCCCTTATATAAATTAATAATGTTATGGCAGTTCACTATGCCAATCATTTATGTAGAAATCCCCATTTTTTAAAATGAGGATTTCTATTTTAATAATTTAATTAAGCAATTAGGATTTTTTCACGATATTAATCTACGTCCCAATTTGCGACAGTAGCGTCACCTGTTTTACCAACAGCACTTGAAGCTGACATAGATTTTGCAGCAGTAACACCACTAGTACTAAATAGACCTCCTATTGAACATGAAGAATGATGTTTCTTTGTTGCGTGCAGATAATTTGAATATACTTTCTTATCGAAATGAAGAAATTTAGGAACTAGTGAAGTTCCATAATTCCATGTTCCGCCTCCAACAGATACTGATGTAAATGGAGTTATGCCTGAATTAATTGGTGCATTAGTTAGATCTATTGAACCGCTAGTTGCCATTTTTGAAGGTGCAGCCATAGCCTGAGATGTAATTGATAAAGTTAGAGCCATAGCTACTGTTATTGCTTTCAATTTACTTTTCTTAATCATAAACAATTCTCCTCTTTTTTTAAAATTTCCATTAAACGTAAATCGTCATTTAATTTAATGGTCTTTATAATTAATACATGTACCAATGGAATTATATAAAATAAAACACCAATATTTGTATACTTGTATGTAATTGGCATTTTTAAATTATCGTAACAATTTATTTAAACATAATATGTACTATTCTGGCTTAAATAAAGATTTCTTGTTAATCTATCAAACTATCATAAAGATTATCTTCTAATGGACTACCTAAACCAGTTACATAATCATAGCCATCATGAGCATAATTAAGAATATCAGCTCCATTACTACCAGAGACTATATCTCTAAAATTACTAGAATAATTCTCTCCTTCGGCTAATTGATAGAGTTTGTTGTGAATGTTAGATAATGGTGTATTTCTATTTTGGTTTACAATGGCTATAAATGCGCTCCAAGCTGGCGATCCAAAGCTTGTACCACACACAGAAGCCCACCCTGTTGCACTTGAATATATAGATACGCCATTACTCGGATCTGCACAAAATGATACATCAGGAACTGTTCTGTAATTATTTGAATTAATACCATATTCTTTCTGGTATTCAGGTTCTGATTGATAACTGCTTATACCACCACCTGAAGCGTACCAAGCAGTTTCTTGTTTTGTTAAAAATCCATTAGGGTTTAATACAAGCGTAGTTCCTCCTACGGCTAAAATATTTGGAGAAACAGCAGGCCATTGCACTCCTGTCCCAGAATCTCCTGTAGCAGCTATATAAACTGTATTAGGTTGTTCAAAGTGACTTTCATAAGTGGACATTTCTTGAAATTCATAACAACCCCAACTCATAGAAATTACATGTGCATCTACCTTTGAAGCATAATCAACAGCATTCATAAGGTCATCGATTGAGTCTGATTTTGCAACTACTAACATGATATTAGCTTCTGGAGCTAATGCATGTACCCATTCTACATCTAATGAGGTTTCATTAGCCCAATTAGGCGATGTTGTAGTTGGTTTGCCATCTGGGTACAAAATATGTAACTTTGTTGATTTTAAATTATATTTTTCATTAAACACCTTAAAATCCTCTTTAATAGTAGGACTTCCATATGCAACTATAATAGCTATTTTCTGATCTTTACCTG
>NZ_JBNMNU010000286.1:0-3428 GCF_051278035.1 Clostridium sp. | reverse complement strand
ATTAATATCAAGAATTTCTGATGGAGCAATGAGAGATGCTCTAAGCATTCTAGACCAGGCCATATCGATGAATGAAGGAACTGTAGAGTATGATGATGTTATAGATATGCTGGGCCTTGTGACGTCAGAGAGTCTTATAATGCTCTCTAATAATATAATAAATAGAGATATTGAAGGCTCAATAAAGGCTGTAAATGATATAGTTTATAGTGGTAAAGATATATATGTATTTATAAAAGACATGACTGTTCATATGAGAAACCTTATGATGGTTAAAGTAAGTGACAATGCAGAAGATATCTTAGATATGTCATCTGAAAACATAAATATTTTAAAAGAGCAAGCATCAAAACTCAGAGTGGAAGAAATTATGAGGAACATAAAGATACTCCAAGATGCAGAGGAACAAGCTAAATGGAGTAAGCAAAATAGAATTTATCTAGAACTTGCAGTTATTAAAATGTGTAAAATAGAATATGACACATCAAAAGAAGTGCTACTAGCTAGAATAAATAAAATAGAAGAAATTATAAAAGAGGGAAAGATAACTGTAGTCTCTGAAAGTGTCACACCAAGAATTTCTGAAGTTAATAATGGTAAAAAAGAAAATAAGTCTAGTAAAAAAATAGAAACAAAACCTATGAAAAAGCATAATGATAATTCTAATTTAACCGTAGATATAGTTAAAAAATCGTTTAAGGACATTTTAGATATGTTTAAAGCACGAAGACATATGGTTATATATGCTTCTTTAATGACTGGTGAAATTGTTTCCTGCCATGGAGGTGTAATAGAACTAGCTTACGAAAAGCAATTTGCCTTTAATAAAATTAGACTTGAAAAAGAACAAAACAGAAATTTAATTGAAGAAATATTCTCTGAAGTATTAAAAGAAGAAGTGAAAATAAAATATACTGTTGAATCTGATGAAAAACAGGTTAAATCACCTGAGGATATACTAAAAGAAACATTTGGGGAAGATCTCGTTGAGATATTAGATGAATAAAATAAATAATATTTAATGGAAATTATTATAGTTATTAGTATATAATAATAGAGAAAGATAAATATAATGATATTAACTTTAATAAATAATAAATAGGAGGTAACAATTATGGCAAAAGGCGGATTACCAGGTATGGGTGGAAATATGGGCGGTTTGATGAAACAAGCTCAAAAATTTCAAAAGCAAATGGAAGACATGCAAAAAGGTTTAGAGACCAAGGAATACGTGGCATCTGTTGGTGGTGGAGCAGTAACTGCTATAGCTAATGGAAAGAGACAACTTATTGACGTAAAGATAAAACCAGAAGTAGTAGACCCTGATGATGTTGAAATGCTCCAGGACTTAATTATGAGTGCTTGCAATGAGGCATTGAAGAAAGCAGAAGATGAAACAAGTAGTGAAATGGGTAAACTAACAGGTGGATTAAATATGCCGGGAATGTTCTAGAAAGCGGTATTTAAAAGCTATACATTTAAGAGGTGACTAAATTGGAGTTTTATCCAGTAGCAATAGAAAAACTTATAGAAGAATTTGCTAAACTACCTGGTATAGGGAAAAAAACAGCTCAGAGGCTAGCATTATTTGTGCTAAATCTTCCCAAGGAAGAAGTAGAAGAATTTGCTGGTGCACTGGTTAAGGCGAGAGGTACCTTGAAATTCTGCTCAATATGTGGAAGTTTTGCAGATGCAGATCCTTGCGCAATTTGTTCTAATCCAAATCGGGATAAGAGTGTCATATGCGTTATTGAAAATCCAAAAGACATTATGACTATGGAAAAAGTAAGAGAATTCAATGGGGTTTACCATGTTCTTCATGGAACGATATCTCCTATGGCAGGTAGAGGTCCTGAGGATATAAAGTTAAGGGAACTTATAAGAAGGATTAATGGAGATGTGCATGAAGTAATAGTTGCAACTAATCCAAACATAGAGGGTGAGGCTACGGCTATGTATATATCTAAAATATTAAAACCACTAGGTGCAAAAGTTACAAGGATTGCACATGGAATCCCAGTTGGTGGAGATTTAGAATATATAGATGAAGTAACCCTCTCTAAAGCTTTAGAAGGAAGAAAAGAAATATAGAATATTACTCCTGTTTTATGTCAAGAATTTAAAAAAGACATAAAATGGGAGGTTTTTATTATGGATAGGAAAAAAATAATTGAAATATTATTTAAAACTTTAACATATACTCAAGAACAGAAAGACATTATAGTAGGGCTTGAAGAAGCTAAGCTTGAATGGGAATGTGCGAAAAAATATTTTGATATTGCAGACGATCCAAAACTTATAGATTATGCAATTTATAAGGAAGATCAATCTAAAACTAAATATATATATTTTTTATTAGAAGCTAGAAGAAAAGGTGTAACAATTGATGCTAGTTATATGATAGAAGAACTGATCGTTGTTAATGATTAAATAAATGTTCTTAATTGAGTTGTGAATATATTTTAAATGAGGATAGGGGGATGAGATATGGTGGTTGCAGTATATTTTTTAATTGCTATAGTAGCAATGGTAATTGTGGTCAAGCTCTTTTCGTGGCCACTAAAAATGCTAGGAAAGCTAATAATCAATGGTGTCTTTGGAGTGTTACTTTTATTACTTGTTAACTTTATAAGTGGCTTTGCGGGGGGGCCACGAATATATATTGAGATAAATGCTGTGACATCACTTATTGCAGGTTTTTTAGGAGTTCCAGGAGTAATATTTTTAATAATTTTCAGATTATTAATGTAAGTTCATATCATAAATAATATAATTTTAATAGGGCAATGTAGCTTCTAAGTATTTAGAAGGGATATTGTCCTATTTGTTTTTTAATAAAAAACGTTCCACACTAGTATATTTACGTATCATTAAGGAGAATACTTAGTATATATAGAATTACCAAGTGGAGTATGGAAAAATATAGTTGGTGTAGGGTGGTAATAACTAAATAACTATCCTGGTGTATCAATACAAGGGATATAGAGATAAAGTTTAAAAATTCAAGAATACATAACCTATTTTATTTTAGCAACTCTAAATCAAATTATGTCGAGGATATTCTATGGTAAGATATTGCATGTCGCTTGTCACAACGAACGACATATTAAAAATTAAGTTGGTAAGCTTAGTGTGATTTATTTAAAAACATTAAAAAAATAAGTTGACAAAAGCATACTAAACTGATAGAATAGTAGGAGTCGTCTTATGATGACAAAATAAATTGGTCTTTGAAAATTAAACAGAGAAATAGGTAAAGATAGCAAAATAATATTTTGCTAAACCAGTTAATTACTTTAGTAAATAAAGTGAATTTTAGTCGTAAGACTAAATAGTATGTAATGAGCTTGCTAACCAGCTTAACAGTTGGCGCAGATTAATCATTTCAAACTAAAAGTGTAAACTTTTAAATTGAGAGTTTGATCCTG
>NZ_JBNMNU010000285.1:0-3495 GCF_051278035.1 Clostridium sp. | reverse complement strand
AAGAGAGGGTTTAAACAAGTTTAAAATGGAAGCTGCTAAAGAAGTAGGAGTTAATCTTTCAGAAGGATACAATGGAGATTTAACTTCAAGAGAGAATGGATCGGTAGGCGGACAAATGGTTAAAAAAATGGTTGAGTCTTACGAAAAGAGCTTATAATTAACTTATAACCATTAAATGGGTATCTAAAGGGGAAACACATTTTAAAAAGTGTTTCCATTTAGGTACCTTATTAAGTATCCTAAGAATATGGTAGTAGCGTAGAAATTGAAGAAGACGAAGAACTACAATTGATTTAACTAAACTAAGGCCTATACCTGTGCCTTCTTTATTTTTTGAAAGTGTGCGATATACCTGTGGTCTATTGACCATTCTTTAAACATTAATTTGAATATCATCTATAATGTTTGTATTTATTGTTATAATCAGTAGCAGCTTCAACCAATTGTTCATAACTATTTATTTCTTTAATTTTAATTATTTTATTAAAATCATAGTACCTAATGGTTTTAGTTTTTTTTATAATTTGTTGATATGGTTTACGGTTTAGTAAATAATGCCAAAACACATCGGCATCAATTTCTAAACACACACCTTTTTTATCGTAATGAGCTTGTACATCTTTCAACATCTGTAGAGCGTCATTATCGTTCTTTACACCAGTGAAAAACTTGATTATTAAATTTGCTTCGTTTGAAGTTGCTAGAGTTTGATTAGAATTTATGCCTAAGTTTGAATCATTCATTAATATTTCCTCCTCGTAAGTATTCCTTATCATCAGTTCATTCAAAGTAGCTCTGAAGTTATTTTCTTTTTTCATATTTGTTTTTTTAACCTATAATTGCTAGACATAGTAAAAATCAGACCAAGAATGTGATATGTGAAGTAGTTCTCATATACATAACTCACTCAATAGATATTATCATAATTAACCAAATAATACAAAAGGAGGAGTCAATAAATCTATCTCTAATTTAACAGAAGTTATATCCACCGTTATAGTAAAATCTGAAAAATAAGGATACCAAATTTGGTGTTCTTATTTTTTTTATTCTTATTTTAAAAAAACCGCAATAACTTCTGGAGGAGCATATATATGCTGTGAAAGAACCTAATTTACGGTAATAATGGTATAATTAAATAAATCATTTGTGTAGTAATGGTAAAATATATCAAGTAACTACTTTCCTTTACAATAAAAATAAGAGGGGATGATTAATATGAAGAAATCACTTTCACGCGGTCTTTTAATTTTTTTATTTATTACAAATGTGATATTTGTTGCGACAACAGTATTATATAAAACTAAAATTGATAAACAAGTATTTAAGGTATATTCATTTGAGGGAGAGGGCTCAGATATAAGAATTAGCAATGGAATTGTTATTATTTCTCCTAACAAGCATATAGTTAATGGTGGTGAAATACGGTATATTGGGGATTCACAAGAAAAACTACAATCGTATTCCAAAACTATTTATTTAGATAAGCAAGTGGAAAAAGAGGTAGTTTTATCTGATTCTGTATCGTTTGCAGGGAATACACAAATAACGATTCCTGGTGAATTTTTGTTAAATAAAGGTGTAGGAGAGATAAGTTCAGGGAAGTTGTTTAGTAAAGATGAAATAAATATCATAAAAGATAACCTTTATTTTTCTCTTGATTATGAAACAGTGGATGGACAAAGAGAAAATTCAACAGTCAAACTTAAGGTAACTGAATTTAATATGGATGAAATTAAATAGATATTTAAATTTTATCATAAGCAATTTATAGTTAAGTAAACTTTTTCTTGAGTAAGGGTAGAATAAGACGAAATATATAATGGGGCTTAAATATATGGATTCGAAACTTAATAAATTAATTATCTTAATAACATCTTTCTTAGAGTTTATCCAGCGTTTCCCATCTAAGGTTAATCCACCACTTGGAAATATACAATGTATGTATATTTAGCCTATAGACTCGAAATGAATGTAACTTAATTACCAGTGTGTTACATTCAAAATATCAATATACACTTAAAGCAAGTACCCCATATTTGAAGATTGCGACTTATTTATTGAGGTTAAGTGTTCTTTTTTTTATATATGTTCCAATAATACTTCCAATTACAACACTTATCCATTGACAAGCACTTACAAATAAAAGTATTATTCCGGCCCCATAGTTCTCAGAGTCAGTATGAGTAGGAAATATCGTTGAGGCAATTGCAAGAACTATTAACCAATAAACTATATAAGGTATAGAAATCAAAAGTATATTTATCCATCTGCCATCCAGATATCTAATGATAATTACTGAAAAAATTATTACAAGTAAAGTAATGTGTAAAAATAGTGTCTGATTATCAAACATCAAATCTCGGTTTATCAGTATACGAGTATGAAAATTTGATATAACTGCAAAAAGTATACTTAATGACTGTGTTATCAGAATTCGCTTATAGAAACTTAAAACATCTACTTTCATATAATTCCTTTCTCTGCTTCAGCCTTAATTTATTTTAGTATTGTGACCACGACAGAATATTTTACGAGTTTGACATAAAACATTTGTTTAATTATACCATAAATTCTAAGAAGAAATATATTTACAATTTTAATAAATGGCTAATAGCATCAATGTGAAAGTAACTCAATTGGTATTGTGTTACTTTCACATTGTTTTTTTGAATAGTTTTAATATTACAACTTTTATATTTTATATTGCGCAAATGTAAAAGTTACAATATAATGTATAATGTTGCTGAAAAAAACATATTATTAAAGAAAGAGGTAAATTATGGAAGAATTAAGAGATGAGTTAATAAAACTTATAAGTGAAAAAGGACCCTTGAATAAAAAAACAATATTAGTTAGCCAAAAATTGGACAAGCTTATTGTTTCTCACTATTACTCCCTAAATAAATAAAAAAAATATATTGTTTATGACGTCTAATATGAATATCCTTCATTAAATTTTTAATTGATAATCACAGATATATCCAAAATTATATGCTCCTATTGATTATTTCATCAATATCGCTACAACTTATTGATTTGAAAAAAAGATTAACTTCTAAAGGCTCTCTAATAAGGGTTCTATTTATTCCAAATGTAATTATATTATCTTTTTTATAATTATGACTTATAATATTTTCCCACGAATAAAACGTCCCAGAATACATTACTCCGTTCTCATAAAGTCCATTAGCGAAATAAAAAGGTAAGATACGTAATACATAACCTGTAGCTATAATGGAAACCGGTAATATTATTGATATAGATGGAGAATAAAATACTTGTATTATTAAAAATACAATAAATATCAGTGATAGTATCTGTATTTTGGATTGTATTTTGTAATTATGTGGATATAATTTGATAATTATTTTGAATGCTTTCTTTTTATTAAGTAAGAAACTTATAATTATAAATATCATATTCAAAATCATAAGGATTAGCCCAATTATCATTAACCAGTCAATGCCCCTTATTCCATTATAAAGTTTATCA
>NZ_JBNMNU010000284.1:0-3505 GCF_051278035.1 Clostridium sp. | reverse complement strand
AGTCCGCTATAATAAATAAAACTATCACTTATTTACTAAAGCGTTTCCTCCCTTCGTATTATATAATTATTACTCACAAACAAGAACTTTTATCTTTGTAGATATTTCTGGGTATATTTTAATTTCTACGTCATAAGTTCCTAATAATTTTATTGTGTCTGTTACTATTTTCTTTTTATCAATATCTAAATTACATTGTTCATTCAATGCCAATGCTATATCTTTAGTTGTAATTGCTCCAAAAAGTTTTCCGTTTTCTCCTGCTTTCATAACCATTTTTATAACTTTATCCTTAAGGCTATTGGCCAATTCCTGCGCCTTTTCAATTTCAGAAGTTTTCTTTTTTCTTTCATTTTCATCTTTTCTATTTTGTATATGCATATTTGAATCTGTAGCTTCCTCTGCAAGTTTCCTCGGAAATAAAAAATTCCTAGCATATCCGTCTGCGGCGTTTATAACATCACCTTTTTTACCTACACTCTTAATATCTTTTAATAATATAACTTTCATTATTATTCAACCTCCTTTAAGTATTTATCTATAGCATTATTTAATTTAACTACTACTTCTTCAATTTTCAGAGAAGTAAACTTAGTACCGGCCATAGTCATATGTCCACCACCACCTAAATCCTCAAGTATTAACTGTACATTTATTTTACCAAGAGACCTTCCACTAATGAATACCTCATCTCCTATTTTAACAATTACAAATGAAGCTGCGATACCAGTAATATTTAAAAGTTCATCTGCCGCCTGAGCTGCGAGTACAGTGTCTTCTATTGTTTTTGGACACACTGCTATGGCAATTTCGTTTTGAATTTTTGCTGACCTTATAATATCAGCTCTTTTTAGATAAACATTCAAATCATCAGAAAACATTTTTTTAACATCCAAACTATCTGCACCATGACGTCTTAAAAATGCTGCAGCTTCAAAGGTCCTAACTCCTGTTTTAAAATAAAAATTCTTTGTATCCACACATATTCCTGCCAAAAGGCTTACAGCTTCTATACGTTTGAGTTTTGGCTTATCTACCATATATTGTATCATTTCGGTAACTAATTCAGCAGTAGATGATGCATAAGGTTCCATATAGCTAACAACTGCTCCTTGTATAAAATCCTGTGACTTTCTATGATGGTCAATTATAACTACTTTTTCTACCTCTTTAACTATTTCGAAATTTTGCACATAACTTTCATTATGAACATCTACCAATATAAGCAGGTTATTTAATTTTTTAACACTTTTAAATTTTTCACTTGTTATAAAAGTATTTTTATAATCTCCATCTTCTGATAATATATCCATCATACTTTTGATGCCACTACTTATTCCTTCTAGAATTATATAACACTCTTTATTTAAATTTTTGATAACACTATATATCCCTATGGCAGAACCTAAACAATCAGCGTCAGGATTTTTGTGACCCATAATAAAAACTACGTCACTCTCATTTACTAAATCCATTACTACATGAGCAATAACCCTCGCTCGAACTTTAGTTCTTTTTTCTACTTCTTTTGTTTTTCCTCCGAAGAAAGATAATTTTTCACCTTTTTTCACTACGACCTGGTCTCCACCCCTACCCAATGCAAGTTCCTTAGCCGATGTAGCAAATTCAAAGTTCTTAAGGGGTGTATCCTCTCCTCTTCCTACTCCTATACTAAGAGTAACTGCAAGTTTGTTTCCATTACTTATTTCACGAACATTATCTAGTATATCGAATTTCTTTTCTATTTCTTTTTCAATATACTTATCTTGAACTATAATAACATATTTATTTGAAGTGTATTTTTTAACCACAGCATTTACACTCTGTCCATAGCTGTTTATTGCTCTTTCAATATCCGCTATAAGGAGTGGCGCTTTATCTTCTTCTGTAGTCTTTACAACATCATCAAGGTTATCTACCTCTACTAGCATAACACTTTCTCTATTACCGTTGATACCTTTTATTAGATTCGTTTTTTCTGTTGTATCGTAAAAATATAAAAGCATGATCTTATCTTTAATATTTTTATTTTCATTTGTATCCACAATATTAGTATAAACTTCATAAAAATTTTCTCTTATCTTAACATTTGGGAATATATTTTTTTTACCTTCTAAAACTTGTTTTAGATTGAGTTCCTTAATTATATCTTTAATGTTTTTATTTAAAAGATCTTCTCCTTCAAGCATTGTAGTCACACTTTGATTATACCATAGAATGTTTCCTGTATACCCTATTATTAATAATGGAAAAGGAAGCTTTACTAAAGTACTTGTGGTTGCTATATCAAGTTTAGATGAAAAATTTTCAATAAATTTTTTCCATTCACCTTTTTTAACCTTTGAATTGTAAATATTGTACACTACGAGAATTGCATATAATCCAAGTGTTAGCATTCCCGCTTCAATGTGTCCATAATAAAATATTATACATATGAGCAGGGCCATGGTCACCATATATATTTTATTATTAACACTAAAATTATTATATTTGTTATCCATAATTAGCCCCCATTATTTTCTTTTAATTCTATAAGGGTCAAGCTTTCTAAAGTCAAAAGCCATTTCCATAAGTCCTATTGAGAAGTAAACACTATATAGCTGGGTAAACATTAATAGTCCTAAGATTAATACTACTACTATTTTAGATAAGTTTCTTTTAACTCTTAAAAAATATATACTTGCAGCTATTCCATTTATAATAAATACCCACAGCGTAAGAAACTGAGAAGCCTCAAATATGTAGTTTCCGCCTGGTATATCTTTAGATGAAAGTATTATACCTATACATACAGTTCCTATGAGTACAGCTCCTATTATGTTGTTAACACAAAATTTGCTAAAAGGTAAAATTGCCTTCATTCTGTAATTTAGCTTGTTTAGTACCGCACTAGATACAATATAATTCAAATAAGCTGATATAAGAGCTACAAGAAAAATAACTGCAGGGATTACTATCAATATAGAATTAACATCTAGACCTTTTATTATCTCAAAGTTTCTATCTAAAATCTCCAACTGTTTTTGGGTTATTCCTGATTGCGTATAAATTGCTTTTAATTCTAGTAAAGATCCATTCATGGATTGTTTCAAAAACTCTAATTTATTGATAAGAAAATTCATAAAACTTATTTTTTCTATAAATAACATCGAAAAAGCTACCGTTAATATATTAGATATAGCGCAACTAATAGCTAAAAACAATAACGTTATAGATGCCTTTTTTTTTCTTCTAACACAATAACCAAGCTCAATACCTACAATACTACAAGTTATAGCTGAGTATATTGCTATTATTGGATTATAGACTAAAGACGTTAAAATGATACTTAAAAATATAACCGTGATTGTTATTTTATAATTATGCCTTATATAGAGTATTGCCACAGGAGTTGGTAATATTAAAGTTCCTATAACTGATACAATCGGCAAGTATCCTGTTATAACCATTATCACTGAAATTATAACAGCTATAAGCGAAGCCTCTACAATCGCCCTTGTACTAA
>NZ_JBNMNU010000283.1:0-3531 GCF_051278035.1 Clostridium sp. | reverse complement strand
CGCCCCAGTAGTTACATCATCTTCTTTTTCTAAGAGTGCTACTTTTAAATTATATCTTGAAAGGTCTCTTGCTATAGAGGCACCTATTACTCCAGCACCTATAATAACTACATCATACATATTAATCCACTCCTTATTATTTTTCCATAACTATTATTACAAACCATGCTATCCCGTACTGCAACACTACCATTAAGCACTACGTATTTAACTCCCACAGGGGCTTTAGTTGGATTGAAGTAATCCTCAAAACCCTCAATTTTCTTTAAATCAAATAATACTATATCCGCAGTTTTACCTATAGCTATCTCTCCTATAGGATCAAGACCTAAAATTTTTGCAGGTAAATATGATATCTTATATATAGCATTTTCAAGAGTAAGGGTATTTTTATCTCTCACAAATTTACCTATAAAAAGAGGATAGTTACCATAAAGTCTTGGATGTGGATTTCCAGCTGGTATGCTATCTGATCCTACCATTTGCAGTGGATGATTTATTAATTTAATGGTATCCTCTTCTGAAAATACGTCTAGTGTTACTACTCCTACTCCGAATTTTTCGCTTATAAGTAGATCTAATGCAAAATCTAAAGCTTCTATACCTAATTCTTTAGCAATGGAGCCTACAGTTTTTCCTACATATTTTAAGTTTACCCTTTCTTTTACAGATGTTATAAGAATACCATCCCAACCACTAATTAAGCTGTAATTGTCCCATCCTGCGTAGTGAGTTTTGTGACATAAAAGCTCTTTTTTAAGAGTAGTAACAATTTCTTTATCTTGTAGTCTTTTAACCATTTCAGGGATTCCTCCAGCAGTAACCCAAGGTGGTAAAAGTTGAGTCATAAGAGTGCTTCCTGACAAATATAAATGTTCGTCAAAGGTTATTTTCATTCCTTTAGCTACAGCACTTTCTATATAACTTATAAGCTTTTCAGCATCGCATCCCAAATATTTTGAATTATAAGACCTCATGTGTGATATGTGAAGTCGTACTTCAGACTTTTGTGCTATATGAATTATTTCGTCTAGTGCTTTTGTTATAGTATCGTCATGATTTCTAAGATGAACCATAACAATTCCATTATATTTTGCTATGACTTTACATATATCTATTAGCTCGTATTTTGTACTGAAAATTGCTGGCAAGTATTGAAGTCCTATGGACATGCCAAAAGCACCAGACTTCATAGCATTCTCTGCTACTTTACACATGGCTTTAATTTCCTCTTTAGTTGGTATTCTACTATCAAAGCCCATAATACTTGTCCTAATTGCTCCGTGTGAAATTAGAGCTGTATAATTATTTTTTAGTCTATTTTTAGATATTCCATTAAAATAATCATCCATATTAGAAAATTTCCACTTGAATCCTGGATTTCCTACGACTCCTCTTACATAGTTTTTCCATGTGTTAATTTCACCTTCAATACATGGTACAACTCCTAAACCACATTGTCCTACAAGCTCTGTTGTTACTCCTTGCATTATCTTTAAATTTTGAATGTTCTCTTCCATATAAGGTACTAAATCATTATGACTGTGCACATCAATGAATCCTGGAGAAACTACAAGTCCAGTGGCATCGATAATTTCTAAGGCATCTTCATCTATAGTACTCTCAATTTTAACTATCTTCCCATCACTTATTCCTAAATCACCGTGATAAGATGAATTACCTGTACCATCTACAATGCATCCTTTTTTTATTAAAATATCTAGCATTTTAATCCACTTCCCTTAGGTTAAATATAAAACTTGTTTTACCTCCATTAATTTAATTATACAGTAAATTAATAGAACTATTCAGGTATATAACAAAATATATATAATTTGTTATATGTTTATTATATAAGGTAATGAATGGTATAATTATATAAAATAAGAATTAGGGGGAGTTGCGTTGACAAACACGGCAGTTACACTTGAAACTGAGCGCCAATTATCGGAGTCTATGTTATGGAGTCTACAGAAAGATTTCTATGCAAACCAAGGCCCAGAGGCTTGGACTAAAGGTATTGTACCTCAATACATAACCACAAACCCTTATATAGCAAATTTATATGCTAAAACTATATTCGGGTACTGTAGGGATTATGTTACAAGGACAGATATAAATAAAAACTCGACTATATACATAATGGAGCTTGCTTCAGGAGTAGGGCGGTTTACTTATACCTTTCTCAAAAGATTTTTACACCTAATTGAAAATTCTTCACTCAAAGGGCTGAAATTTAAATATATAGTAACCGATTTTTCTGAAAAGAATATTAAATATTGGCAGAATCATAGTTTTTTAAAGCCTTATTTTGATTGTGGAATCCTGGACTGTGCAACCTTTGATATATGTAAAGATGATAAGCTTAAGTTAAGACATAGTGGAGAGATTTTATCCAGTGGGAATCTTAAAAATCCACTTATTTTAATTGCTAATTATACCTTTGACAGTCTTCCTCAAGATACATTTTATGTGAATAAGGGAGAGATTTATGAGGGGTTGATTACAGTAACATCTCCAGAGGTAAAACCTAGCCAAATGGATAAATCTATATTGGCCGGTTTAGACTATTATTATACAGATAACCTAATTCAAGGTAATAATTATTATGAAGATGATGATTTTAATAATCTACTTTTATATTATAAAAATCATTTAGAAGACACGAGTTTTTCTGTGCCTATAATGGCATTACGAGCTATATCTAGATTAAAAGCATTATTCAATGATGATATAATTTTAATTTCAGCGGACAAGGGCTATAAAAATGAAAAAGAAATGCAGAAAAATTCTCATCCGTTTTTATCAAAACACGGTTGTATTTCTATGACGGTTAACTTTCATTCATTGGAACAATATTTCAAAAATATTGGCGGGAAAGCCTTACATAGCATCTATGATCATGAAAATATAAACATGTCACTGTTTTTACTTAGCAATAGCTCCCATGATTTTGCAGAAACTGAAATGGCATACAAAGAAATTATTGAAAGTATAGGACCCGATGATTTTTATATTCTAAAAAAAGCTATTGTGCCTCTAAGCGAATCTTTAGAAACCAAACAGATACTAACTTTTCTTCGATTTACAGTTTGGGATGCAAGAACCTTTCAAGAAGTCTATAACATATTAATAGAAAGAATGGATACTGAAGAGGATTTCCCAGTAGAGGAACTGTGTATAGCAATGAATAAAGTTTGGGAAAATTATTTCCCAATAGGTGAAGAAGGGGACTTAGCATTTTATATAGGACTGTTGTTTAGTTATGTTAGCAATGATAGTGAAGCTTTAAGATTTTTTAAATATTCACAGGAAATATATGGTGATGGCGCTGAAATCTATTATAAAATTGCAGTTTGTTTTTATAATTTAAACCAGACTAAAAAAGCTTTAGAGTTTGCAGAAAAATCACTAAAATTAGATCCTATTTTCGATGCGTGTAGAACTTTGAAAAGTTTAATTGAAGGGTAAAACTATTTATTAACTACTTTATTAAGAAATTTACCAAAGCTTGTGGCTATCAATTTGTTA
>NZ_JBNMNU010000282.1:0-3579 GCF_051278035.1 Clostridium sp. | reverse complement strand
CTCACTTCCCTTCACACTCTTTAATATTAATTCCGTAAAGTACTATAGAAATAAGTTGTGAACTATATCCTAATATAAACGCAATTATACCAAAATTGTAATAATTGAAAATTATTAAGCCTATTACACACACTATAATAACCCTAAAGGCAAATCCAAATAAAGTAGTGAATCCATATTGATTTTTCACTTTATTAAATACAAAATCAACATATATTAAATTTAATAATAAATTAATATTTGCTAAAAAGAGACCTAATAAAAAAAATACTGCATATTTTTTATCAATAAGATAAATTACAGTAAATCCAAAGAGTGCTATGAAAAAATCAAAAAAATTAATTTTTTTATACATCTGTGTCGACTTAATATTCAATTTTTACTTCTCCTTCACCATTCGTTTACATTACTAATTATAGTCCTCTAATTTCCATAAATAAAATCCCAAATTAGTCGATGTGTTAATGTGTGTCGCTAAATTAGTTGATTAGACCGTTTAAATTATATATTTCTTCGGAATTGCTCTGTTTTAAGCACTATTGCTATCTAACGAATGATTTGAAAGGTCATTATTCGTTTATCTTAATATTCTCACAAATTCCACTTGAAGTTTCAATAAACTTGATTTCATTGATTTCTGAATGCATTTCCATATAAACTGTATTTAGTTAAACATTTACAACAACTTAATATTTATGTATATATCAAGTATTTTGTTTGTTTTTTTAGAACAATTGCAATATTTTATTTTCGAAATATCTTTTTTCCTTATAATTCTTTTGACGTTTATGTTATTTTTATCATAAATGGATGAACTTATACATATCATTCTAAATGTTTTAGACTATTACACTTGTAAACACACAAAAGCGGGTTCAAGAACTCACAATTGGTAAACCCGCTTAAAAAGTATCCAAAATACACAATAAGCCTATTAACATATTATTATATATATTTATTAGAGTTTTTTAATAAAGCAATTTAATAGCGCATCTACTATTTTAGCAGAAGCATTACCGTCACCATAAGGATTAATTGATCTACTCATGCTATTATACTCATCTGAATTTTTGAGAAGTTCACTAGCCTTACGTACAATCTCTTGTTTATCTGTTCCAACAAGCTTTACAGTACCAGCCTCCTGAGCCTCTACCCTCTCAGTAACATCTCTAAGAACTAAAACTGGTTTACCTAAATGAGGGGCTTCTTCTTGAATTCCACCTGAGTCAGTCATTATTATATAACATTTTTTCATTAAATTATGCATTTCACCAGTATCTAACGGCTCAAGTAAATGTATTCTATTTATACCTTTTAATATTCTGTGCACCATATCCCTCACTACTGGGTTTGGGTGAACTAGATACAATACTTCTACATCACTATTTTCTTTTACTATGACTTTTAAAGCGCTACATATATTTTCAATTCCACTTCCCCAATTTTCTCTTCTATGAGCCGTGACTAATATTATTTTTTTGCTTTGATAGTCAAGTGCATTCAGGGCAGAATCTTCAAAAATATAATCTTCTTTAATTGTATACTTCATTGCATCTATAACCGTATTCCCTGTAACAAAAATTTTGCTCTCATCTACCCCTTCTAATAATAAATTTTCTTTAGAGGTATTAGTAGGTGAAAAATGCAAATCTGCTAACGCACCAGTTAGCTTTCTATTAATTTCTTCTGGGTACGGATAAAATTTATTGTGACTTCTAAGCCCTGCTTCTACATGACCAATAGGTATTTTTCTATAAAACGCTGCAAGAGATGCCGCGAAGCTAGTAGTCGTATCTCCATGCACGAGCACTATATCTGGATTCTCAGTATCAAGAATCCCCTCTAAACCATCTAGAACAGAACAGGTTATGCCTGTTAAACTTTGTTTGGATTTCATTATATTCAAATCATATTTAGGCACAATATTAAATATTTCTAGAACTTGATCTAATATTTCTCTGTGCTGAGCAGTAACGCATACCGTGCATAGTATTTGAGGAACTTTTTCTAGTTCCTTAACTAAAGGCGCCATTTTTATAGCCTCAGGCCTTGTACCAAATATTACCATAATTTTAATAGTTTCCACAAGATACCCTCCTAACTTAGTATGTAATCCCATTTGAATTAGTATTTTTTATATTATAATTATGTATATTCTATTCTCTATGATTAAAAATACCATATTTCCAAGCTGTTAAAACCGATACAAACATTACTAATGCTAATAAAAAATATGCCCTTTGATTACTTAATTGCATGGCTACAATAGCAATTCCACCAAGAAATGTACTTATTAAATACATTATAATAACAGCTTGTTTTTGGCTTAGCCCCATATTTAAAAGTCGATGGTGCAAATGCCCTTTATCTGCTTGCATTATAGATTTACCGTTAACTTTTCTTCTGATCATGGCAAAGAGAGTGTCATAAAGAGGCAATCCAAAAATTAAAATTGGTACTGCAATTACAAACACTGTTGCAGATTTAATTGCTCCTTCAATTGAAATAGCAGCTAAAAGAAACCCTAATAATTGGGAACCCGTGTCTCCCATAAAAATAGAAGCTGGATTAAAATTATATGGTAAAAACCCTAAAATCGCCCCACTTAATACAGCCGTTAGAAATACCGCTTCCAATCTTCCATTAATTAAAGAAACTATCATTAGTGTAACTGCCGATATAAATGCTACACCTGCTGCTAAGCCATCTAACCCATCTATTAAATTAAAAGCGTTAGTCACACCTACAATCCATATTATTGTTATAGGGATTTGAATCCATCCTATGCTTAGGTAAGGATATATCCCTCTAAATGGATTAGTTAAAATTGATATTCCAATCCCTGACTGCAAAAGACATATAGCAGCTATAACCTGTATTAAAATCTTATATCTAGGCCTTAAATCTTTAACATCATCTAAAACGCCACCGATAACAATTATAGTCGCGCCTATAATTATGCCTAGTTGGGACGACGTTAAAATACCATTGTATAAGATTACACCTAAAACAAAAGCTATGTATATAGCAAGCCCTCCCATAACCGGGGTGGGTTTTTTATGAACTCGCCTTTCATCTTTAGGGATATCAATAGCATTAAACTTGATTGCTATTTTCTTGACTATCGGCGTGATTATAAAAGATATTAATGCTGTAATTATTGCTAGTATATAAATATCACTCATAAATAATCCTTTCCTTCACAAAAGCATTGTTCTTATTTGATAATTAATATCCGCCATCACCTTGAAGTGAGTCGTCATTTTCTATCCACTCTTCTACATATACGACAGTGTATTGTGTTTCGTTATCTCTAATTATTACTTTTTCTATACCTGAATTAATTATAAATCTCTTACATAAAGAGCATGGAGATGCATTCTTAACTAATTCTCCAGTTTTAACCTCTTTACCTATTAAATACAAAACCGCACCTAACATATCATTCCTGCGAGATGATATAATTGCATTTTGCTCAGCATGAACCGATCTACAAAGTTCATACCTTGTGCCTCTCGGCACTTTTAATTCTTCCCTCTTACAGACACCTAAATCACAACAGTTTTTTCTCCCTCTAGG
>NZ_JBNMNU010000281.1:0-3586 GCF_051278035.1 Clostridium sp. | reverse complement strand
CTTAGTGATGAAGTTAAAAAATTAGGACTGCCTAATGGATATAAACCATTTTATGCTGTAGCCATAGGACATAAAGCGAGTGATAGTATTTTAGGTCCATCAAAGAGAAATAAAGATGTTATAAATTATATCAGATAAAAAAACTAATTTTAAAATAAAGGGGATTATAAAATGTTAAATTTTGATTATTCAATACAGACAGAAGTATTTTTTGGAAAAGATAAAATAGATCAACTTGCAGAAAACGTAAAGAAGTATGGTTCTAAAGTTTTGCTTGTTTACGGCGGTGGTAGCATAAAGAAAAACGGATTATATGGTGAAATTACAGATATTTTTAACAAAAATGAAATAAACTTCTTCGAGTTATCAGGTGTAGAGCCTAACCCAAGAACATCAAGCGTAAAAAAAGGGATTGAAATATGCAGAGAAAATAAAGTAGAACTTATACTTGCTGTAGGTGGAGGAAGTGTAATTGACTGCTCAAAGGTAATAGCAGCTGGCTATTATTATGATGGTGATGCATGGGACATTGTACTTGATCCAAGAAAAATAAATAAAGTTCTTCCAATTGCAACTATACTAACATTATCTGCTACAGGTTCTGAAATGGATGCAGTAGCAGTAATTACAAATCTAGAAACTAGTGAAAAATTAGCCACTGGTAATAAAGATATGGCACCTAAGTTTTCAATATTAGACCCTACTTATACATTTTCAGTGCCTGCAAATCAAACAGCAGCAGGTACAGCTGATATAATGAGTCATATTTTTGAAGTATACTTTAGTAATACAAAAGAAGCTTATGTTCAAAATAGGATGGCAGAAGCACTTCTTAAAACTTGTATAAATTATGGTGAAAAAGCTATTGCTGATCCTGAAAATTATGAAGCAAGAGCAAACTTAATGTGGACCTCAAGTCTTGCTATAAATGGCCTATTAAGTTATGGAAAAGAAACAGAGTGGAGTGTTCATGGAATGGAGCACGAGTTAAGTGCATTCTATGATATCACTCATGGAGTTGGTCTTGCAATTTTAACACCACATTGGATGGAGTATGCACTAAATGATAATACAGTAAACAAGTTTGTTGAATATGGAGTTAATGTTTGGGGACTTGATGCCAGTGGTGACAAATATGGAATAGCTCATAATGCTATTAAAAAGACAAGAGAGCACTTTGTATCATTAGGAATACCTACCACCTTAAGAGAAGTTGGAATTAAGGAAGAAAAACTAGAAGAAATGGCAAAACAAGCTACTGTACGTGGAAAACTTGGAAGCTTCAAACCTTTAGATGCACAGGATGTACTAAATATATATAAAGCTTCTTTTTAAAAAATACTAAATTATTTATAAGTGTGTGGGGGTTTGCTATATAGAAAGTTGCTATAAAATATGGAAGAATTAAACCTGAGGCAAATTATCCCACAAGGTATTCCAATTCGTCAGGAACTAAAAAATGTTAGGGAATTATTTAAGTAGAATACAAAAAAGAATTTATGGAGGGAATATGGAGAGTTTGTTTAGTAATACAACTTTAGGCAACATGAATCTAAAAAATAGATTTTTTAGATCTGCTACATGGGAGGCCATGGCAGATGATAAAGGGCATATGACAGAGAAACTATATAAGGTATATGAGGAGCTTGCTAAAGGTGGAGTAGGCACAATAATTACAGGATATGCATTTGTTACAGAAGATGAACAGCCAAATCCAGGGATGATGGGGATTTATGACGATTCATTTATTGAAGAATATAAAGAATTTACTGATAAAATTCATAAGTTTGATACAAATATAATATTGCAAATTGCTTATGGTGGCTCTCAAACTAATTTTAATGTGGGTGAGAGAATAATATTAGGCCCCTCTTCTGTACCTCATAGTATATATGGAGTTAAACCTAAAGAAGCTACAAGGGAAGATATAAAAAATCTTATTGAAAGTTTTGCAGAGGCTTCTCTTAGAGCTAAAAATTCAGGCTTTGATGGGGTGCAATTTCATGCTGCCCATGGATATATTTACAGCCAGTTTTTAAGCCCTCACTACAACAAAAGAACTGATGAATACGGCGGTAGTATTGAAAATAGAGGGAGAATTATTTTTGAAACACTGACAGCAGTGAGAGAAAAAGTAGGCAAAGATTTCCCTGTGTTAATTAAAATTAATTGTTCTGATTTTATAGAAGATGGCTTTACTCTTGAGGATTGTAAGTATGTATGTAAGAGAGTAGAAGAGCTTGGCATAGATGCTATAGAAATTAGCGGGGTTGTGGGATCGAAAACAGAAGATAAAACTGTAAGAGAAAAAGGACTTATATATTTAGAAAAAGAATCTTATTTTAGAAAATATGCTACAGAGATTGCGAATGAAGTAAACGTGCCTATCATTTTAGTTGGCGGCAATAGGCATATTAACTTAATGGAAGAGATATTGAACAATACTAAAATTCAATATTTTTCAATATCTAGACCGTTCTTATGCGAACCAGATTTAATAAATAGATGGAGTGGAGAAGATAAGAGTAAGGCAAAGTGCATTTCTTGTGGTAAATGCAGAGGAAATGAAGGTAATTCATGTATATTCAATAGAAATAAAGCATAAGTAGTAGGGGTATGCGCAGAAATAAAAAGGAGCTTAAAGTAAACTGGTACCTGTGTCAAGGATGTTTTAAAAAAAGGTACTAACAAGCTAAGAGATGGTTTCTGTATTGGTAAAAAATGTATCTAAATTGACTACTAAGTTTTATAGAAACAAAGAGCCTTTAAATTCTGGTGTATGATAGACAT
The DNA here is from genome assembly GCF_051278035.1 of Clostridium sp. Taxonomy (GTDB): domain Bacteria; phylum Bacillota; class Clostridia; order Clostridiales; family Clostridiaceae; genus Clostridium_AD. The sequence continues at coordinate 796 of NZ_JBNMNU010000281.1, read as the reverse complement.
ATTAGAATAAATACTTTTAAAAATACCACGCTGAATTATACTCAGCGTGGTATTTTTGGCACCGTATCAAAATAATTAGTGGTAAACTCACGATAAATGTAATGTAGCTTAAATCGGTGTCTATCTTTCTTGTATTCTTTAATGTCTTCCAGTGAGAGTTTTGCAAGAGAATTAAGGTAAAAACTACAATTTTTATTAACACATTTATGGATAAAAAAAATCTTGCGGTATTTCTTTTTACTTAGGGCTTGTCCGCAAAATGGGCAATGTAATCTCTCAGTCTTTAGATCAACCTTGTTTTTACTGAAATTCAGCTTGCAAATATTGCACGAAAGCTGCCCACGGCCACCGGTGTTATCGTAGATATAGTTGTGAGGAGCACTACACTTAGGACATATAGTATCTAGGTCTACAGGGTTTTTACCGCGAGGATTGACAGGCTTCATTTCCTTACTATTAGTAGTTTTATACTCACTTAATAGTTGTTTGTAATCAAGTTTTTTAAAGGTCTTTATGATAGGTAATTTATCTACAGTAAGTTTCTTGTATTTAGGGCTTGTCATATTGTATTTCGGTTCACTAAGAGGTATATTTTTCGCAATAAAAATAAGTAATTGCTTGATTATATGTAACTAACATTGATATAATTGTACTCACAATGATACCTTTCTTTTGGGATTTTTGTTGAGTTAGATACAACAATTATATCAGAAAAGAGGGGGTCATTGCTTTTTTACGTTAAAAACAGCTAAAACCCTTGCAATAGCAAGGATTTAGATATATAAAAACAAAGATA
>NZ_JBNMNU010000280.1:0-3618 GCF_051278035.1 Clostridium sp. | reverse complement strand
GACCAAATAAGTTGTAATAGGCACTATGATAAAGGATAAAATAGCAGCAACTATAGGCCCAATTGAAAACCCAACTAAATTTTTCATAAATTTTTTTGAATTTTGTTCCATACAAATCACTTCCCTTAATTATCATTCACCCTTTTGTATACTTCCACTAACTTTTTCGAAACCTGCTCCGGTGAAAATTTACTTTTTATCTGATCAGATATTTTTTCCCTGTCAAATGTTTTGATGTTTTGGTGCATATATTTCATTGCAATTACTAACTCATTAAAACCATCAACTGGAATCAAAAGTCCATTGTCTTTATTAACAAATGTTTCAGGCCCACCACACTTAGTAGCGATAACTGGAACCCCTGTAGCGAGCGACTCAACATAAGCAACACCAAAAGTTTCAGACCGCGAAGCCAAGACGAAGCAATCGCTATTTTTTAGTTTTTCACTAATAACTTCCCTAGAACACATCCCCATAAGCACAACTCTATTTTGCATGCGGTGTTTTTTTATTATTTCTTCTATTTTAGCCCTCTCATTACCTTCTCCAAATATGGTAAGTGTCACATTTGGAAAATCATGAAAAGCACTACAAAACGACTCAACAGTCAAATCCATTCTTTTTATTATACGTAGATTTCCGATTGAAACAAAGTTGAATGTCTTACTTTCATCTCTTACTGTATACGAAAATATATTTGTATCAACAATATTGGGAACGTATAAAGCATTTATGTTGAATTTGCTTTTTATTACATTTACAAGTGACGGACTTACTGCAATAACAGCATCGGCATGCGTATATGCCTCTTTTGCAGTGTTAAACAGCCCATCGTCAATTGTAGGCTTAATTATGGATGATGAGTGTTCAGTTATTACAAGCGGCACATTAATTTTATTTTTAAGCGTTAATGCTGCATATCCTAAATTAGTAAAATGTGCATGTATAACATCTGGCTTGCCGAACTTCCTTAATATTAATTTATATAATATGCTCAGTCCTATACTCGTCACTTTATGTAAAATCACTTTCGGTAGTCTTCCAACTGGAATGTTAATTACATAAACATTAACTCCCTGTATTTTCTGCTGCTCTATCCCCCATTTGCGCCACCGCCTTAGAGACCTAACATCAACTGCGGCAAAAACCACTTTGTGTCCTTCTTTAGCCAAAGCCTTCGCCTGATCGAATTCGAATATACCGTTCATTTTATATTTATTTGTAGGATAACCTCGCGATACAATCATGACATACATTAAACTTGTGCCCCTCTCATTTCTTTATATAATTCTACATATTGTCTAGAGATTAGTTCCCAATCAAACTTGGAACTTAGCTTAACACATGAATTCGAAATAATTTCATAATTGTCTAAAGCGTGAATAATCTTTTCTGCAATTTCTTTAGGGTCAAAACAATCTACACTATACCCAACTTGTCCTTCTTCAAACTGTTTGTCGAATCCCTGCCCCCTGGTATATATAACTGGTAGTCCTTGGCTCATCGCTTCTGCATAAACAAGACCGAAGGTCTCTGTTATGGATGGCATCACAAATATATCCGATTGCCTCATGTATTCTACAATTTGTTCTTTATCACAAGGCGGATTATATTTTATAAATTTATGATTATCAATGACACTTTTAATTTTATCATCTTTTATATCGCCAACTATAGTGTATGTAACACAAATTCCTTTTTCAATTAAAATTTGGCAAGCTTTTATTGTTGTTTCTATATTTTTATTACCATTTATAGTTCCAACAAAAATAACCTTTAAACTTTTGAATTCATTATTTATCATGACCCTATCTTGAAATTTATTATTCAAAAAATACTCGTTTATACCATTAGGTAAAACAACACTTTTCGCTGTAATTTTCTTTTGCAAATTTCGGGGAATATATTCTGATATACAGTTCTCCTTATATGCTGGTGATAAAAAAATAATCTGCTCCGCATTTCTCATTATTTTTATACCGAGACCTCGAAGATATATCATTTTTTTAAAGAAAATATTAACATCGGTATTTCTTACAGTTACAATGTATGGAACACCATATTTCTCATGTAACTTATACGCTATGTACCCATTAGAAAATAAGGTATGTGCATGCAATAAATCGAACTTTCGAGTATCATACTGACTCAAAATATCCCTTAAAACCTTTGTATGTTTCAAATGAAATATCGCTCTGTCAAAAGAATTAAAACATTTTGAGACTATAACATTTTTGGGTATTATAGCATCATTAGTGGACCTTCCTTTATTTATAGGAACGTATATACTATTTTTAATTTTCTGCTTTTCTAATGTCGTAAACAACTTATCAAATAATTTTGTATCTAAATATCCGTTGCATATCTGTAGTATATTCATATCATACTCTCCTAAATATCTTAAGACTAACTTTCAATTATATTAATTAGTTTTTCAGTAAGTTTTTTAAAATCATAATCTTTTGAAGCTTCTAATGCATTATTTGACATCACAGCTAACTCTTCCTTTGGTAAATTATAAATTTTAAGAATTTCACTGCTAATAGTCTCGGCCGTAATGTCCTTTAAAGTAACTCCACAAGTATACCTTTCTAACAAATCATACCCCACTGTCAAATCTGATAAAATCGGATTTCCACTAGCTAGGTACTCAAACAATTTATTTAAGCTACAACCATATTTCATTATATCTGTCTGCCTTACATGCATTAAATTTAAATCTGATTTTGACAAAATATAAGGAATGAATTTCTTATCGACTTGTCCTTTAAAAACAATGTTATTAATTTTATTATTAATGCAATATTTCTGTAATTCTTCTCTTTCGTTACCATCACCATAAACTAAGAATTTAATATAGCTATAGCCATTAGCTTGCATATAGCTTGCCGTATCTACTATCATATTAATGTTGTTAACTTTCCTAATAGACCCAGTGTATACGACCTTGAATGTATCAGAATCGTCTAAATCCTCATCCACAAATGTATGTTGCTCTTTGTTATGATTGAACATAACTAAATCTACGCCGTTATTTATGTTATGCACCTTATTAAGATCTACCTTCCCACCGTGCTCTTTATCCCATCCCTTTTGGGCAATATAGTCTTTACCGCCCTCCATGGTGAAAATTAATTCATCAGCACTTTTATAAATCCATTTTTCAAGTTTGTATAACATCCAAATAATCGGATTTTTCCTGGATATTTTACTGTATACAACTATTGATTCAGGCCACAAATCTCTAATTTCTACAATGCACTTGCACTTGTATTTTTTTGAAAGCTTAATTGCAGCAACGCAACTAAACGGATGAACAGATGATCCTATAATCACATCTGGTTTTTCGAAGTTCTGGACTACCTTAAAAAGCCTGAAATAATACTCAAACATATTTTTTATTCTTCCGAGCCCATTCCCTATATAATTACTTGCTTTTACAAATACAAATGGAACTTCTTCGCTACTATCTCTTAGATATAGCTCGTTATCTTGTATTAGGTTAGTCTCAGAATTATGTAATGAACTTGCAACAAAAATAGTTGTATCATAGCCTGCTTTTATCAAATTCTTTGCAAAATTAAAATGCCTTCCGCCATGTTCTATAAATTGATTTGT
>NZ_JBNMNU010000279.1:0-3713 GCF_051278035.1 Clostridium sp. | reverse complement strand
GCATTAAAATAACACCATGGTGTTATTTTAATGCTATTCATTTTTATTATTCCCCCGCCCTATTTCAACCTACATATTTAGTTATATCATCTCGATTTATTTTTTCAATAAACCCATAACCTATTCCTTTAAGTAAAATCAAGTTCATATCTTCATTAATATTTTTTTTATCCAATAAAAGTGCTTTATAAAACTCCTCATTGTCCATATTAGGAAGTTTACTAGGAAGGTTATATTTATTTATAAGTTTTATTAAAAGCTTTAGAGTCCCACTTTTTGTAACTCCCAGCAGTTCGCTGTTTTTTGTAATTGTAATCATCCCCAATGCAACACCTTCTCCATGAGTAAAAGTTTCGTAGTTAAACATTTTTTCTATAGCATGACCTATTGTATGTCCAAAATTAAGAAGCATTCTTTCTCCAACATCTTTTTCATCCACTTGTACCACACTTCTTTTTATATCACAGCATGTATAAATGAGTTCTTCTATATTATTCATAAGTATTTTAACAGTATCATACTCTAAAAGCTTATGGAATAATTTTTCATCTCTAATCGCGGCACATTTTATTACCTCAGCCATACCATCATTAAAAACTCTCTCGCTTAAAGAATTTACAAGATCCGGGTCGATAAATACGGCTTCTGGCTGATAAAAACTTCCTATTAAATTCTTACCACTTCTAGAATTAATAGCTACCTTACCTCCCACACTACTGTCAATTTGTGCAAGGAGTGTGGTTGGAATCTGTATAAAAGCAATTCCGCGTAGTAATATCGAAGCTGCAAAGCCTCCTAAATCGCCAACTACTCCTCCTCCAAAGGCAATAATTAAATCTCCTCTTCCTAAACCAAATTCTAAAATTTCTTCGCAAACGTCTTGTAGTGTTTCAAAGGATTTACTCTTTTCCCCTGGCTCTATTATAACTTTTTTCACAATAAAATTTTCTTCTTTTAAACTATTTTCTATTTTGTCACCATACAGGGATTCCACATTCCGATCTGTTATAATTATTATTTTTTTATTTGCATATATTTTTTTTATCTCACTTCCGATTTTTTGGATTAACCCTTTCTGTATATATATGGGGTAATTTTTATCCGGAAGATTTACCAATATACTATGCGATTTTCCCACTATTACATCTCCCTTCTCCGCTCTCCTGCACTTTCAAACTCAGCCTTTATAAACACTTCATTTTTCTCTTTTAGCGCATTTTTTATTCCCTTTATATTCTGTTCGAAAATTTCAAGTTTATTTATTATATTGTCTACGTTTCCCATAAGTAGCTCAGCCCATAGATCCGCATTAGCATCTGCAATTCTTGTAACATCCTTAAAACCACCGGCTATAAACTTTTCCGTTTCTATTGGAAGGTTATCACTATTCATTAAAGCTGCGGCTATTATATGAGGAAGATGGCTTGTGTATGCTATTATTTCATCATGAGCTCTCGGATCAATTTCAACTACATTTTTACAGCCTAGCTTCTTTATAATACACTCTAAAATGTTTATACTCACTGTATTATTCTTTTGGGTAGGTGTAAGTATATAATTTGCATTACGAAATATTTCCTTGCTGGCATAAGCAAGACCTTTGCTTTCTCTTCCTGCCATAGGATGCCCTCCAATAAAGTCTACATCTTCTCGAATAAATGCATTTACATTTGTTACAAGTGTTTCTTTAATGCCTGCACTATCTGTAATAATAGCTCCACTCTTAAAAAATTCATTGTTCTCTTTTATAAATTTTTCTGTTATATTTGGATATAGTGCAATAATTACTATATCAGAGTTTTTTAATGGAATTTCTGCATTACTATATCCCTTATCTATAATTTCCATATTTTCAGCGGTTTCTATAGCATTTTTATCTATATCTATTCCCCATAAATTTTTAGGTTTTAGATCTTTTAATGCCATTGCAAAAGCTCCACCTATTAGTCCTAGCCCAACTACTGTTATATTAAAGTCTAACCCATCCATTCCCTTTCACCTCAATCTATTATATAAATCGCCCATCTATTTTTGCAATTTCTCGTAGTTTTTGAACTAATGAATCAAAACGTTCTGGTTTAATAGATTGTGCTCCATCACACATTGCATTTTCAGGATCATTATGTACCTCAATCATTAAACCATCCGCACCAACTGCAATGGCTGCTTTTGAAAGTGATTCTACCATCCACCACATTCCGGCAGCATGACTTGGATCAATAATAATTGGAAGATGACTTAATTTTTTAATAGCTGGTACAATACTTAAGTCTAAAGTATTTCTAGTGTATGTTTCAAAGGTTCTAATTCCTCTCTCACAAAGAATTACCTGTTCATTCCCTTCTGCCATTATATATTCTGCTGACATAAGGAATTCTTCAACAGTAGCACATAATCCTCTTTTTAAAAGAATTGGTTTCCTTAGTTTTCCTACTTCTTTTAACAAATCAAAATTTTGCATGTTTCTTGCACCGATCTGTATTACATCTGCATACTCAGAAACTCTATCCATTGCCTTAGTAGACATAAGTTCTGTTACAATAGGTAGACCTGTTTTCTCTTTTGCCATTCTAAGAAGTGTAAGCCCATCTTCTTGCATTCCTTGAAAACTATATGGTGAAGTTCTTGGTTTGTATGCCCCACCTCTCAAAAAAGTAGCTCCTGATTTCTTTACACTTTCTGCTATATTAATAATTTGATCTTCACTTTCTACAGAACAAGGGCCGGCTATTATTGCGATTTTATTTCCTCCAATAGCTTCATTATCAACCTTTATAATAGTGTCCTGTGGGTGAAAAAGTTTATTTGCTCGTTTGAAGGGTTCCAATACTCTAAGAACTTTCTTTACACTTTCATTTGCTTCTAGTTGAATTGGATCAATTCGACTTGTATCCCCTACTAACCCAAATACGCTTTGTGTTTCTCCTTGAATACGCTGTACGGTGCAACCTTTGGCTTCAATTCTCTTCTTTATTCTTTCAATTTCTGTCTCTGGTGCTCTTGGATCCATAATTACTATCATTTCTAATTCCTCCATTTATTTGTGTATTTTTTCGAACAAAAAAGAAGACCCATTAATGAGTCTTCTTTATACATACACTATTGTAGCTTAGCGCCAATTAAAAATTTGCGGTCAACTTACCTACACTGTGATTCGTATTTTTGGACTACTCTCATTAAAAAAGAAAACATATATATTTTTACAGAATAAATAACCAGCGCTAAAATACCAGCCCAAGTTAAAATACATGCTAAAATATAATTGTACTATTCCTTTTCTAATAATGTTTTCCATAATACTTCCCTCCATTTGTGTAAATATTTATAATGTTTATAATATTTGTTTGATTTTTTTTATTAGTATATCAAATATATTAATTTTAGTCAACGTTTTTATTAATTAATTTTCTCAGTTATATAACTTTTTAATTTTTGATGCCATCTATATCATAATCCTTCATCTTATTATACAATGTCTGCCTTTTAATATCTAAGATTTCAGCAGCTTTAGTTTTATTACCGCCTACCTTGTTTAAGGTATATATTATTAGTATTTTTTCATATTCCTTTAGGGTTATTTCTGTTTTGCCCCTTAATTCAACAAAGTTTTTGTCTTTACTTATTTCAATGGGAAAATGATTTTTTGTTAATACTTCTTCGTTTTTCTTTGCTATAACTACTGACCTTTCTATTACATTTTTCAGTTCGCGTAC
>NZ_JBNMNU010000278.1:0-3726 GCF_051278035.1 Clostridium sp. | reverse complement strand
CTAGCTTAGACTAATTACTCTGTTTAGTGCGGACTCTGTTTCCAGTAGATTCGTCATCACCAGTTACAAGTACCTCTTAGTGTTTCAACTTCGATTATCTTCTCTAATAAGTTTATAGCTTTATAATCTTGAATCGCAAACTTCAGTTTGCCTTCCTCCCTTCGCAAGTATAGATACTTTTGGTAATCTATACCCCATTATGACTGCTATACCTATAGCTTATGCATAATGTCCTCTTAGTTTTATCCTCCATACTGTTACCAGTTTTCATTGGCTAAAAGTTAATCACTACTACGAATTCATCTGCCACCTGCACTACATCGTATCTCCCTTGTGTTCCCACTTGTTTGAACTTACCTAAAATAAATAGGATAATACAGGCTTCTCCAGATAGGTGTACCTGCCTAAATATGAACGCATCCGTCTTAACTTATAAAGTTATCCAACTTTCGGGCTTTCCCATATTTTGCAGGGTTACCCACTTTATAAGCCACCTTCGGTTTACTTTCGCTATGTTCCATATTTTCCCTGCTGCTTCCTTCAGACCCTACCGTTGCCAGTAACGCCCTTGCTCTCAGGTTGTCTTCCCGTTGGTTAGGTGACTTAGGCTTCTTTCAGCCTATCGGCTCAGTACACATGCTGGACGTACAAGAGGCTGCCTAAAATTACTTTTAGGCAGCCTCTTCTTACAATTCTTATTACATTTTTATTGAATTATTTACTGTGATGTTCTAAATGACGTGGTCCACCTATATGAAAACCTTCAATTAGTTTATCAGCTTGAGCCTGTGTTATAGTTTTAGCTGTAACTAGAGCTTTTAGTGGGCCCACCTCGTTATCTCTTAAACTGTCCATATATGTTCTTCTTTCAGTTTCAGTCATAGTACTAGCTTTGTCTCTAGCCGTTTTTTTAGCTACTTCATTTGCATTTATGGCCGCTATAACTTTAGTTGCTTGATCCTTTGTAATGGTCTTATCTGTAACAAACACATTAATCTTTGTATTTAAATCAACTTGGCTTTGGGCCTTCATTTTAGCCTCCATACTAGTTTTTAGTGCATCTGCCTTTTCCTGAGTTAGAATCTTTTCTTCTACTAACTCCACAAATAAACCTGTCTTTTCTGGTTTTTCCCCTTTTACATGTTTTTCTCCTGTAGGGACTTTGGGCGCCTTGTTAGTTTCATATGCAAGAATCTTATCACTTTCCGCCTCAGTAATTATTTTTGACGTTACTGCTTCTTTAATTTGACTCTCTAACATAGCATCCCTATCTGGAGCAGTGCGTTTATTATGTTTTAGAGCTTCCCGTGCATTAGTTTGTGGAGCTACTTTATCCGCTGCAAATGCAAAACTAGCCGAGGATACAATTACACCTCCTGTTATTACTGCTGTAATTATTTTTGTTTTTAAAGAAAGTCTGTTCATACTAATTTCCCCTTTCATATCTTATTATTGTATTTATTTTCATATTCTTTATATGTTCTATTATAGTTTTTAATTATGGCAGGATTATGTCAGAATTGTGTGCACATTATGTAAAATATATATTGAAAAATTAAAAATATTAACTAACGATCATAAGTTTCATCCCGGGAAATATCACTTTTAATATAAAAAATCTCATCCACTTAACATTGTTAAGTGGATGAGATTTTTTTAAAATTTAACTAACATAAAAATATCGTTAACTGCAACTTAACTCTATATAAGTGTGTAGTTTAAGCACACTCCTAGATATTAATATTAAGCCGAAAATTAAATCTTGTAAAATTCTTATTATATTATACAAGATTTTAATTAAATTTAACTACAATCTAACTCTATTTATATCCATTTTTTTTAGCTATTGACTCATCTTTCATTTCTGATTTCATACCATTTATTGCATCTTTTCTTCTATCATTTTTTGCTTCTAATGTTTTTTTATACTTTCCATCATCCGTTTCTTCAATTGCTTCTTTTGCAAGATGGAAATTTTCAATTGTATTACTTATATTATCTTGTATTCTACCTGCGTTATCCCGTCTATCATCTGGTTTGTTTTTCATCATAATTTAATATCTCCTTCGTTTGACTTAATAATATATTCACTATTATTATATCTACAAAAGCATATATTATTCACCAAACAAAATTGCTAATTTTATAATAAACTTAACTTTCCTTTACACCCGCAATATATTCAGCATTTAATAACTCCGCTAGTGCATCCTCTACCGATACCTCCTCAACTATTCTTCCAGTAAGAATTAACCCTTTATTTAAATCACCATCCCACTCAAAATCGGTCATCACGGCATCAATTCCTAAATTCTCAGCCATATCTTTTGCGCTTATGTTATAGTTCTTATAATCATCTATACCATCTTCTGTAATTGAAATTTTATAAATCTTGTTTTTAATTGACATTTTCATTCCTCCATAGAACATAATATAATATTTTTATGATACTAAATATAATATTCTACAAAAGCCGAAAAATATTCCTCGTAAATGCATATGTATATGTATATGTAATGTGTTAACTTCTTTTCTTGATATATCTCCTAATCTTCACTTTATTATTCCTAATTACCTTATTCAAGAAATAAAAAGTAATAATTAAAATTGCTATAAATGTTGAAAACCATCCGTACTCTGAAACCATGGGAATTACAGTTTCCCATGAATCCCCAAACCAATATCCTAACCCTAAGTATATGGAGGTCCAAAATAATTCACCTAGTGCAACAAATAAACTAAATGTCCTAAATTTATATCCAGTAATCCCAGCTGTAGCATTTACAAAAGGTCCCATAGCTGATACGAAAAATCTGCTTAAAAAAACTGCACTCTTTCCATGTTTCATTAAATATTTTTTAGCTTTGAACATTTTGGGCTGGGAGTACGTTCTTAATTTAGGAAATTTATTTAAAGATTTATCTCCAATAAATTTCCATATAATATATGCAATATTATCTCCTAGCCATGAGAAAAACCAAATTTGTAATAAAAGAATACCAACATTAAATTCACCCGCATAAGCAAAAGCACCAGATGCCATTACGAGTAAAGACGCTCCTGTTGGAATCCCTATACACTGAAGTACAACTATAATACTTAGAAACCATATGTTATAGTTTCTAAAATATTCTATTAGTAAATTACTAAACTCACTCATGTTTATTACCTTCTATTCCTTTATCATTTTCCATTATTTTCTTTAAATTGTTCCTAAGTTCTTTTGAATTTTTATTGTATTTTTTGCCCAATTGTTCTACACATAAATTTTCATCTCCATTTTGTGGAATGATTTCTAGTCCCTTGAATATATCTTCTTCACTTATTTTGTTTTTCTCAGATAATTGTTTTAAGTTAATCCATTTATGAATGCTCATATTCCCAATTTGTCTATTTTCTTTGGTGGGCAATTTAATATTTCTAAAATCTAGATATAGTATAGTGGACCGCCTCGCTATTATAAATATAATTACAATTATCAAAGCTGATAATATAAATGCTTTTACATTTTTTTTCATCAAATACAATCAAATACCCTCCTCTAGCAAAAACAAGTTTTCGGATTAAATCCAAAAACTTATTTCAATTAATTCATACATTTAAGTGTCTTTGTCCTATATCATTAGCAATCCTTCTAAGTTGATTTACCTGATCTTCTGTTCCTAGAACCACCATAGTATCGCCTAATTTCACCATTTCATCAGAACTTGGATTAAAAACTAACTT
>NZ_JBNMNU010000277.1:0-3729 GCF_051278035.1 Clostridium sp. | reverse complement strand
TCAGTACAGGACAGCTATGTTCTTCATACCCCAAATAAACTAATAAAAGAACAGAAATTTCTGCTCTTGATGTTTTACAATATATGAAATATGCCAACTAAATCATATATATTATTTTATTCCTTCATTTCTTCTTTTTGAGACTTTTCATATAGTTTATTAAGAATATACAATCCAGGACTAAAAAATCCAATTACCCCACCTAAAATAATACCAAAATCACCTGCTTCACCACCTATACTAAAAATCATTTTTGCTAATATTAGACCTGAAATTCCAAAAATTATTGAGTATAAAATCAACTTCATATTTGTCCTCCTTAAAGTCTGTACGTCATAATTATCTACGAGTAAGACATAAAAAAATATTTATGTTAATAGTAACATAAATTTATAAGAGAGTATATTTATTAATATTTAATTATAGACTATGTTAATTTTATATCATACTTTAACTAAAACATGTAGATTGAATTTAAATTAGTTGTTTATTGTTTAATCGGAATAATTTTATAAGTACTATGGTATCATAAGGCGTTCTAAGCCTAAACCTTTGTATAAATAAAGGGAACATTCACAAACAAAATATTAATAAATATAAACTCCTCTCTTCGTTACATTACATTTTTCGCCATATTATATGTAATGTTGAAAATTTATGTATGACGTGTTAAGCTTATGTAAATTATGCATAATTAATATTTTTTAACAAGAAAAGGAGTAATGCAATGAAAATTTTTACAAAAAATAAGTTATTCAACTCGTTATTAAGTGTGTTATTAATGGCATTAATGATAATGCCAACAAACGCATTTGCATCTACAAACTTAGACTCACAAGCTGATTCAACAACAAAAGAACTTATAAATACATTCCCGAATTTCAAGGAAAGTTTGGATAAAAATACTAATGGCAAGTTAGTTTCTTCTAATGAAATCTATTACAAATATACACCTAAAACGACTAATAATACTAAAAAATATTATACTAATCAAGCAGATGCTGAAAAAGATTTTTATATATCTGAATATACAAAAGAACAATATGAAACAGAAATAGCCCTCACAAAGTTAATACCTGAAACAAGCCTAACAAACTATATAGGCGACCAAGAAGGGACCGATTGTTCTTGGTTAAGGATATCCCTACAAATTTATGAATCACAATATGTAGATGAATTTATGGCTTATAGTTTTTCTTCTTGGTTAAAAGTACCTTTTATCACTTTTACAGACGCTATTGGAATATCAATGAGTAATGGATTAATTGTAACTGACGATACGGATCGTACGAGTACTAGGTATGCAGAATATAATTATCAGGATGGTATTAATCCTGAAGGCACTTATACAACGCTTCCAGTAGAAATTAACGACACATACGCAAATGGTGTCATGGCAAAACCTAATCTTCGTTTAGGCCATCTATCTAGTTTTAACAATATGATGATTTCAACTGGTGTACGATTCAGCGGTACGGGTACCAGTGAAGGCTTTGTATTTGGTAATTACTTACATACAGAGGTAGGTATAGGTGCATTAAATATGGATGCAGCTGGACTACCAAGTTTATCATTAAGTCTATCTTATGATGAGCATCATGTTTCAGTTCCTATTGGTCTTCGGTAACAAATTTTATAAAATTAATAATTACAGTGATTTTGCGAAGATGGTCGAGTTAAACTTATTATTCTAGGTATAACTAATATGGTGCCTGTGCATAATTTGTATAAACAGTATAAAGTGTACTCTTCTTTACAATATTTGCTCACTCATTGGAATTCCTTTAGGATCAACAAAAATTCAGATGTTCTAATTTTTATGAACTTATCCACTTAGCTCCAAATGGGTGTTCTAGGATATTCTTCTGGGATTAAGGATGATTTGGACAATCTTACTCACTGCCAACAGTTAAAACAATCTAGTAAGGTACCGATACTTACGTGTTCTATTTAGTATTAGCAGCAGTCAGTAAACTAGTCCAAATCAAAAGCAATAATCCCCCTTCCCCCAGGGGTAAAACAAGTCCCGCTGCTATGCAGCAGGACTTGTTTTTTTTGTGCGCCCGGCATGGGCGCAATCTAATGGGTGAAAGTCCCAAGTGCGGGTTGATAGTGCCAAGCACATAGCTGAACACCAAGGGTGTCCTCGGCGACGAGGAATCCGAAGGAAGGTGTATGCAAATTTCCAGTCTGACGGACAGAAACTACATATAAGGCATAGGTATGTTGGGTAAAATTGCAAAACAAATTGAAGCCCCAAACTATTCGAAAATATACTGTGTAAATGTAGCAGATACATGGAGAGAAAGATTGCGTTCTTACCCGGGGAGAGCTCATGGACATGCTAAGATGTAATTCAACGCATGGTTGAAACAAGATCTATCATGAGCAGTCAGCAGACGCCATAGTACCAAAGCAGTTATAAATGTTTTGGAAAGGGCTGAACTATAGGAGGTTTTGGAAATTTTGAAGAACTCAAAGAAATATGTAGAAATCAGAAAACTTCATAATGAAGACTATCTATGTGATATAGGGTTGGAAATCCAAGACAACATAGAAGTGAGGAGTATTTCTTCGGCGTCAAGAAACGGAAGAGACGATAAGAACCGAGATAATGGTAATCTAATGGAGAAAATACTTCACCGTGACAATTTGAACCAAGCATACAAAAGGGTGAAGAAAAATAAAGGAAGTAGTGGCGTGGATGGAATGACAGTGGATGAACTGTTAGAGTATCTAAAACGTAACAAAAGCCAACTTCAAAAGGAATTAATAGAAGAAAGTTATACTCCAATGCCAGTCCGTAGGGTGGAAATAGATAAACCTGACGGTGGTAAAAGACTCCTAGGAATACCTACGGTAGTAGATAGGGTAGTACAACAGGCGATAGCCCAAGTTTTAACACCAATCTACGAGGAAAAGTTTTCAGAAACAAGTTTTGGATTCCGACCAGGAAGAAGTCAACACCATGCGATTGAAAAATGTAAGGAACACATCAACGACGGTTATAAATGGGTCGTTGACATTGACATATCTAAGTATTTTGATACTGTAAATCATGATAAACTCATGTCCATCCTAGCCAAGGATATTGATGATAAAAAAGTATTAAGACTAATAAGAAAATATTTACAATCAGGTGTAATGATTAACGGAGTGGTTGCAGAAACAGACATTGGATGCCCGCAGGGTGGGTCAGCTAGTCCACTACTTAGTAACATTTATCTAAATGAATTGGATAAAGAACTGGATAGACGGGGACTAAGATTCTGTCGTTTTGCAGACGACTGTGCGCCACGAAAGCGTGGTAAGCAACTCGTAAGAGTGGCTTAATATAGCTGTGCTATACAGATGATGGAGGAAGGTCCTCCGAAATCGCCATGCAGGTGGAGATTTCAAACTACCTTAAGGTGCTGTAATCAAAAGTTATGGTACTTAGCGTTAAGGAAAAGGCAGAGGTTAATCTGTCAAGTATGTACTAAAGAGATGAACGAGCATGTGAATCACTTACGAAAATGTCGAAAGCGTAGAGA
The DNA here is from genome assembly GCF_051278035.1 of Clostridium sp. Lineage (GTDB taxonomy): Bacteria > Bacillota > Clostridia > Clostridiales > Clostridiaceae > Clostridium_AD. Next base: position 196 of record NZ_JBNMNU010000277.1, on the reverse strand, counting down.
ATCCATCAAAACCAGGGGGTAGTCGTTAACTTGGGATAAGCCTAGAGGAAACCTGTTTACTGACTAGGCGGTGGGCGGCATAAAGGTGGCATGACTTTAGTATGGGCATTTGTATGGAACGTGGGAACCTACGGCTTGATGTTAAGAGAGTATTTCAAGCAGAAGAACTGTGAGAAAAGAGTATCGATGCAAGCAT
>NZ_JBNMNU010000276.1:0-3731 GCF_051278035.1 Clostridium sp. | reverse complement strand
TATTATTAATGCTAATCAATGCAATTGGGGCTGTTTATATATTAAATAAAAAGCATAAAAATTTATTAACTAAATTTTATAAATTTAGTTTATTTGCATGGATTGTCTGGATTGTTTCTTATATTTTAGGGATGGTAATACACATGTAAAACTACATTTGTGACGGATATTAATAAATTATCATCTGTAATTATTAAGTAAAAATTCTCTTTTATATTACACAATTTTCTAATATTTCATCTCAAGTAACCCCATATATAATTTGCTAAGTTATAAAAGATAAACACCACTTACTATCAAGTGGTGTTTATCTTTTATAATGAATGAGATAACGGTGACAGTTACTTTATTTTTTAACGTATTTCCGAGGTGCTAATATGCAAAGGGCATATGCGAACAGGTTGACCAAAATGTTAGATGGGCCAGTGCCCTGTGGTTGTTGACATATAAATTCTTTTGTTAGAGTATCTAAAATCACATAGCCACTACCAAAGCAATATTCTGCTAAAACTGCCCTCTGAGTGTTATCAAATGTGGCTGTCAATAGCACTGTGGAGTCACATGGCAAGGTAATGCCTTGCTCTAGGTTGCCGTGACATACAGAGCAACCACACTCCATATCGATATTATTATTATTTAATTGAATTGGACATTTTGAAAAAGGGTGCTTCAATGCTTTATGAGTCAAGGTAACATCTTGACATGGATCAGGAAATATTAAATCAGGTGTACCTTTGGCACCTGGGGCAATATAGCCACCTATGGGTAAATTATCTCCCATATCTATAATTAAGACACCACCCGCCCTTACAAATGCTTTTAAATTAGCTTGGGCTTTGGGGTCATTTTCTTCTGCTGCGGTAATTTCACTTCCGTCACTGTTGGATGGAATCAATACAACTGCAGTATTACATGGAATACCGACTGCTAAGTCGCTCATAGGGTGAATATAATAGTCGGTTCCCAATATCTTTCCCAAAAACAACAGAGTAGCATTATTACGATTTTCACCGAACCAAGGGATATAATTTTGATAAACACGAATTATAGGTCCGCGTACCACCGGTGTTGCGAGATGTGTTGATTTTGTTGTATAAATAGTCTCCACGGGAATATAATCTGCTTCAGGTGTAACAGTATTGTTGATCATTATCTCTACTCCTTTATTTTTCAATGTCATGTTGACAATATATCTTATGAGCACATAGCTAAAAAGTGTACAAGTATTTAATGGCTTGTACCACATAATTATTAATTAGTAGAGGTTACTTAAAGTAATGTTATGAGGTATAATAGAATAATAAAAGAACAAACCATACCTTCCACATATTTATTGTTGTATTAGGGTGGTAGTTAGTTTTTTAAAAATGTATAAGATGGGGTGAAATTATGGAAACTGAGGTAGCAAAGTCAACAAAAAGGCCAATAAAAAAGCGTAACAAAATTGTTTTAGGTATTATAATTTCTATTTGTACTTTACTAAGCATATACTTTGGGATGGCAATATATTTCACTAATCATTTTTATTTTGGTTCTGCAATAAATACCATTAGCGTTTCAGGTAAAATTGTAGAGGATGTAAATGAACAAATGGCATCTGAGATTCAAAAATATCAACTAAACATAAAGGAACGAGGCGGTATAAACGAACAAATTGCAGGAGAAGAAATTGGCTTAATGTATGCTGTGGATGGCGAATTTAGGGAGTTTAAAGATAAACAGAATCCTTACAAATGGATTTCAGCAGTTTTTAATAAAAAAGATTCTAAAATGACAGCAGGAATTACGTATGATAAAGAATTATTAAAAGAGCAAGTGGACATGCTCTCTTGTTTTGATAGCAGTAAGTTAATTGAACCTAAAAGTGCTAGCTATAAGTTTACAGATAATAGTTATGTGATTGTTGATGAAGTCATTGGAAACAAGGGCAATAAAGATATTTTATATAATCATGCTATAGATGCAGTTAGCTCAGGCGAAACAACAATAGATTTGGAGTCAATTAATTACTATGTTAAGCCACAGTATACTTCGAAATCTCCAAAGATCGTTTCCACAAGAGACATGCTTAACAAATATGTATCTTCAAAGATTACCTATACTTTTGGAGACGATAAAGAAATTTTAGATGGTTCTACAATAAATAAGTGGGTTACAGTCGATGAGAATAATGAGATCACATTTAATGAAAAGCAAGTTGAAATCTATATCGACGTACTTGCTCGTGAATATAATACAGTTGCTAATACGAGAAATTTTGTTACATCATCAGGAAAGGTAATTAATATTGGTGGTGGTACTTATGGTTGGGCCATTAATAAGGTTAAAGAAATCCAATATTTAATTTCGAGCATAAAAGAAGGGAAATCTATAGAGAAAGAACCTTCATATTACCAAACTGCATTAGCTTATGGAAAGGATGATATTGGAAATACCTATGTAGAAATAGATCTTAAAGGGCAACACTTATGGTTTTATAAAAATGGAGAGCTGATTACAGAAGGTGATGTTGTCACAGGTAATGATGGGTCTAACAAGACTAGAACGCCCACCGGCATTTATAAGATCAATTATAAAGAAACAAATGCAACGCTTACAGGTGAAGACTACGCTGTTCCTGTGAAGTATTGGATGCCTTTTATTGGAGGAAAAGGAATTCATGATGCAATCTGGCGAGATAATTTTGGGGGAGAGCTGTATAAGACAGGCGGATCCCATGGTTGTGTAAATTCACCACCCAATGTAGCAAAAGCAGTATTTGAAAATATAGAGACTGGTACACCAGTTGTTTGTTATTAATAGCAGATAAAGTATGGCAACAAGATAATAAAGGAGCAACGTATAAGACAACCTAGCGAAAAAAGAAGGAGAACTCCTATCATCTGGAGATTCTCCTTCTTTTTTATTCCTCCTTGTGTGAAAACTTAGTAGATAATATAAATATTATAGATAATTTCTATCTATAATATTAGCTGTATAAGCATTGACTAATAAAAACTAATGAAGTATTATGTGAGAAGATTATATTGTTGTTAGGAAGGTGATTTCATTGCAATTTTCTATAGGAGTAGAGTATGCATTACATTGTTTATTATATATGATAGATATTCCATCAGGGAAATCTGTTGGCATTAAGGACTTAGCAACATATCAAGGAGTGTCAGAAACTTATTTGTCAAAAGTATATACAAAATTAAGAAAATCAGGCATTGTTAAGTCAATTCCGGGTGTTAATGGAGGATACGAATTAGCACGCTCTCCAGAAAAAATAACATTTTGGGATATTGTTGAGGCTGTAGAAGGGACATCATCATTGTTTCAGTGCGCAGAGATTAGACAAAGGGAGCTGCTGTTAGATAAAAATAACTTACCTGATACACATACAAAATGTCCTTGCTTAATAAAAGTTGTAATGTTAGAAGCAGAAGATAAGATGAGACAGTATCTGAATAATAAAACTTTGGCTTGGTTGCATGAGCAAGTAAAGAATAAGATTCCTGAAGAGCATAGTAAAGCAACTATTGAATGGTTTAATAACTCTAAATCAAGGTAAGCTGAAGATTTAGTGAAACCCTCGATTAATTAATTTTAATTGAGGGTTTTCTTAGTGTGCCAGGCATGGCAATTAACTAGGTGGTGAAAGTCCATTGTGGGGGTCTGTAGTTACCAACCACTAGCTGAAGACAAGGTATCCACCGTGAGGTGTGAGCTGGAGGAAGTCCTAGGCAAAG
>NZ_JBNMNU010000275.1:0-3764 GCF_051278035.1 Clostridium sp. | reverse complement strand
GTAACACCCCTTCCCATACCGAACAGGTAGGTTAAGCTTCAATGCGCCAATGGTACTGCAAGGGTGACCTTGTGGGAGAGTAGGTCGTCGCTAGGTAATATGGCTAAATAGCTCAGTCGGTAGAGCAGAGGACTGAAAATCCTCGTGTCCCTGGTTCGATTCCGGGTCTAGCCACCAAAAAACATCTTAGATAATTCTAAGATGTTTTTTTATATTTAAAAATATATTATAAATATTTAAATTAAAGTAGAAAGTTCATTATTTATATAGCACAACAATTTCTTATATTAGAAATATCTTTAATGATTTTTTGCGCTACGTCAGAACGGTTCATCGTATATAGATGAATTCCATCAACGCCAAAGGAAAGTAAATCTATAATTTGCTCAGTAGCATAAGCTATACCAGCTTCAGTTAGAGCTTCTGGGTTATATTCATATTTATTAATAATGCGTTTAAATTTTGGAGTTAAAGTTGCACCACACATTGAGGTTATTCGTTCAATTTGTCTTTTGTTTATAACAGGCATAATCCCAGCAGAAATAGGGACTGAAACACCTAATATATCAAGTTTCTCTTTAAAATTATAGAAAATTTCGTTGTCAAAAAATAATTGTGTTATCAAGAATATGGGGGTAGTTGGCTTTGGTGAAAATATTTATAAGAATATGACAGGTTTTTTATCAAATAGATCTTTTATATACATAATTTATCTCCTTTCAAGGGATACGTAGTTGTTTTGTATAGTGAGGCCTTAATATAAAAAAAGTTGCTTTTCAATTAGAAAAGCAACTTTTTTATATGCGAAATAATTCACTTAAGAAAGCCGTTTTCTCATCTTTCAGATATAAATCTGTTAGAATTGACACCATTGCTCTAAAATAAAATGCTGGTTGTCGGGTTTCATAGGGCCAGTCCCTCCACCTCTCTTGGTAAGAACTATATTAAATTGTAATTTAATGTATATAATAGACTGAACAATTAGATTTGTCAAGAATTTAAATTGAAATCGTATATTTATATATTTTCAATCTGCCAGTCAATAGGTTCACTCCCTTTTGAGATTAAAAATGCATTAGTATTAGAAAAAGGGTTACTGTTAAAAAAGCCTCTGTATGCAGATAATGGACTTGGATGAACAGATTTTATTATGTGGTGAATGGAGTTTGTTATGAGAGATTGTTTAGATTTAGCATTATTTCCCCATAAAATAAAAACTATAGAATCTGTTCTGTCATTTAATAAAGTGATTATTTTATTAGTAAAGTGTTCCCATCCTTTATTTTTATGAGAATTAGCCTCTCCGGATCTAACGGTAAGCACTGTGTTTAAAAGCAAAACATTTTGATCGGACCACTTTTTTAAATAGCCGTTATTAGGAATATAACAGCCTAAATCATTGGCTAATTCCTTATATATATTGAATAATGAAGGTGGAATTGGTACACCCTCATTTACAGAAAAACATAAGCCGTGAGATTGATTAGCACCATGGTAAGGATCTTGTCCAAGTATAACAACTTTTACATCATTATATGCTGTGTATTTAAGCGCATTGAATATGTCGTGAACTTCAGGATATACTTGTGAGCATTTATATTCGCTCTCTAAAAAACATTTCAATTTCAAATAATAATCTTTATTACACTCATCTATTAATAGTTGGTTCCAATCGTTTAATATACTTTTCATAAAAACACCTCGCTTAAGTTTATCATAAATACTTAAGTTTTCATAAACAACTACTTGATTTGATTAAATTATTATAATAAAAACTAATAGTTCGAGTTATTTTAGTGTTAGATGATATATAATAAGAGTAAATAGAAAAATACGTGGTATAAAATAAGTAATAGTTATTTTGTACTTTAGAGAAAGGCAAGGAGACATTAAATGAAAAAGAAATATAGCGCTAATTTTAAAGATTTAGTTAAGAAAACAGTTCTTATTATTTTAGGAAGCTTAATTATAGCTGTTGCAGTAAATCTATTTATAATTCCAAATATGCTTCTTAGTGGGGGAATCACAGGAATAGGACTCATGGTACAATATATTTTTAAAATACCGCTCGGAGTTACAATATTAATACTCAATATTCCGTTACTTATATTAAGTATAGTAAAGATAAATAAGAAGTTTACTGTCTTTACAATTTTAGGTACCATTGCATTATCACTTTTTTTGATTCTAACAGCGCCTTTAAACGATGTACTTGCTCCTGTTGAAGTGTCCTATAGGCTTCTTTATTGTATATATGGGGGAGTACTTTCAGGTATAGGTCTTGGAATTGTTTTTTCTAATGAAGGATCAACAGGTGGACTGGATATTATAGCTATATATGCTAAAAAGCAATATGACATAGAAATAGGTATAATGACCTTCGCATTAAATTTTTTAATTGTAGCGGTTGGATCTCTGTTATTTGATTTTAAAGTTGGATTATATACTCTCATTGCAATGTATATTACTTCTGCTGTTATGGAAAGAGTTATCAATGGATTGAATAGACGTAAAATGCTTTTAATTGTGTCTGAAAAAGAAAAAGAAGTAAGTGATGCTATAATGAATAGTTTTTATAGAGGAATGACTATATTGTATGGAGAAGGGGCATATACTAGCCATAGAAAAAATGTAATGTATTGTGTTATTTCTTTGAGACAGTTACCACATATTAAGAGAGTAATAAAAATAATTGATAAGGAAGCCTTTATTTCTATAATTGATATAGCTGAGGTTCAAGGTAATGGATTTAAAAGTCCGATAGGTTAAAGTTAATAATAAGTAGAGAACATATTATGATATGTTCTCTACTTATTTTTTTAAAAATGAATAGAATACGTAATATTACAGATAATAAATATAGTATGAATTTATATAATTAATGAGGAGATGTTTTTTATGAAAATAGTTAAAGTAAGAAAGAATACTGATGGGGATATTACAAATATATTGACTAGTACTGGTGAAGAATTAGATGTGAGTAAGGCTGTAGCATTAGCAAAGAGGGGAACAGTAGAATCAGTGGTTGTAGGTAAAAATCGAAATGGGAATGATGTTATAAAGTCTTCACCGAATAGCACTACTGAAGATAATTTAGATAATTTGCCAACTTTTTAGTTTGATAGTTGTAAGTCCTCTCGCCGAACATGCATTATAAAGATTATAAAGATAAGGGGCTTATGATGTTTATATTGCATAATATTACTTGAATAAGGCACACTATTCCTAGTGTGTCAGTATAAAGGAAACTTAACATACAGGAGTATTATAGAGAATGTTGCATTTAATTGTCGAAATAAAGGTAGAAACTAAAAACTATCATATCCATAAATGATATAATTCTTTATGTCGCAGCAGTTTAGTTGCGATGAAACAAATAGGCATAAGAAAACAATGATTTAATGATTAAAAAAATGTTGACAACTTATGTATTAACAGATATAATAGTAGAAGTCGTCACTTGATGACAAAATGAATTGGTCTTTGAAAATTAAACAGAGAAATAGGTAAAGATAGCAAAATAATATTTTGCTAAACCAGTTAATTACTTTAGTAAATAAAGTGAATTTTAGTCGTAAGACTAAATAGTATGTAATGAGCTTGCTAACCAGCTTAACAGTTGGCGCAGATTAATCATTTCAACTAAGAGTGTAAACTTTTAAATTGAGAGTTTGATCCTGGCTCAGGACGAACGCTGGCGGCGTGCCTAACACATGCAAGTCGAGCGATGAAACCCTTCGGGGTGAATTAGCGGCGGACGGGTG
>NZ_JBNMNU010000274.1:0-3767 GCF_051278035.1 Clostridium sp. | reverse complement strand
CTGAAGTTATAGTATTCCCAGTTATTTTTAAATAAATTACAAATTTTAAAATAATATATTATAACTATATTATCATATAATTATAATGAAATCCATAAAGTAAAAACCTCACATTTTGTGAGGTTTTTAGTGAATATAATCACACTATAACTACATTTCTGCACCCATTTTGCTCCACTATCTTCGCCAGTTCCTTCATAGTTTCATCTTTAGGCGTATAACTATTTATTTTATCAGTTCGTACACCAATCTGCCTATATTTTATAAGTTTATATCTTATATCTGGATTTAAACTCGCTATAAGTTTACTGATTTTATCTACATTATAATAGTTGTCTAAAACCTCTGGTACAATAACCGTTCTAATCTCATAAATTTTATTTAACTTAGCTAGGTATTTTACATTTTCTATAACCGTATCATTTTCCATTCCTGTTAGTCTCTTATGCTCTTCATTATCATAGGATTTTATATCTACCATTGCCATATCCATAACATCCACTAGTTCCTCGTGTTCCCATAAGGGCACCGACCCGTTAGTATCAATAAATGACGTTAAATTCATTTTTCTAACTTCCTTAAATAAATCAGTTAGAAACTCACTTTGCAGGGTGCACTCACCACCTGAAACAGTAATGCCAGAGATGAAAGATTTATTTTTATTTATTTCACCTATAACTTCTTCTATAGTCATATTAAGTACTTTAGGTGAACTATTTCTTTTGCAAATTTTTATACATTCATCACATATACTACATAATGCTTTATCCCACACAACATTTGTAGATTTAATTTTAAGAGCACTATGAAGACAAGCACTAACGCATTCTCCGCAGCTATTACATGTATTTATAGTCTCAGGATTATGACAATAAGAGCAGTTAAAATTACACCCTTGTAGAAATATAGCTGTCCTATTTCCTGGCCCGTCCACAGAGCTAAAAGGTATAATTCGGTTTACTAGTCCCTTAATCATTTTTTCTTATCTTTCTGTCAAGTACCCTTTGATTTAGAGCTGCTCCAAGTCCTAGTGCTACAGTATCCTGTAATACCTGCTCTCCATTTTGTAATTTTTCCATCTCTGATCTTTTTACAAGATATCCAGTAATTCTTATTACATCACAATCAGTAGAATATGCCGAAAAATATCTCATTTTTTGCTTAAAAGCACCTTTAATAATATCTAGCACATATCGCGGATTAGCTTTAACAGTGCTATCAAAATTAAATATGTCGCCTATTCCTGAAGGGAAGAACTTATGAAATTTAGCTGCCTCTACTATATGCTGTAAAAGCTCAGGTTCATCCCCAATTGGAATTCTACATCCTGGGCTAATTCCCATATCAGAATCAATTCCCACTTGAGCATGTAATAAATATTTCCCTTCAAATACACTACAGTTAGGATCATTATATTTATTAACCTCTGTTTCTAATTTTTCAATAATTGTATATCCTAAATTATTTGCTACCTCTCCATGACCAAATCTGTTTTCCACTTTAGATGCATCAATAAAATGATTCACACATTCAGCAAGTCCAAACATACCAAACATACCCGTGAAATTATCTTTGCTTATTAATCCTTCTTTTACCAGGAAATTCGTCTCAAAAAACCCGCTTTCCTCCACTATAAATCTGATTCTCTCCTTCATATAACCAGCCATTTTCTCTACTGCATCCGGTAAAATAACATTTATAAATTCATCTTCATTTTCTGTTTTTAAGCAAAGTCCAGCTAAATTCAGTCTAGATAGTGTATAACTTCCACCACCTATAGTGAGTCCATTATAACAACTGGCTATAGCATAATTCCCATCAAACTCTTCAGTAAACATTTCGTGATTGGCAAAACTTGGTTTTGCAGTTATTAAAGCAGTATTAATTGCATCAATAGCAAAATCATCTGGTGTAGACGTGCTATATTTAAAAGTCAGGTTAGGTATCGCATTTTGCAGTTCTCTCTCCGCTCTTAATATTAACCTTCCTGCCACAGTATCCTTTGGTCCTATATTGGCATGACAAAATGAGTCTGTTATAGTTCTATCTATATGTGTTAAAAATAATTTTATCGCATGAAAAGCCTCTTCTTCATCTATTACAAAAGGTTCCAAAAGACTATCTATATTTCCAATATATACAGGAAATGAGGTAATTGATGGTACATGTTTGTATAATATTAATAAACTATTTGTAGCCTCCCAAATATCCATTGGTGGCGTAAGCCCTAAAAATTCACTTCCGTTTTTCATAAATTTCTCATAATTAGGCACTATATACCGAGGTCTGTAAGGTGCCTGTCCCTCAAAAAGATCACAGATTATTCCCTCATCACGAAGTTTTTGAGTCTCCTTACTAATATCTAGAACGTCTATACTGTTTTCTGCAGCTCTAGCAAGGGAAAGTACCTTTTGCTCATAAGTTAGGGTCCCATTTTTAATAATTTCTAAAATGTTGTTCATGATAACACCATCCATTTAAATTATTTTAACCACATTTTCAAATGGGTTGTTTAACATATAAGTATGTGAATTTATTATATGCTGTTAATTATATTTTATATTGAATCTATATTTTTTGCAAAGGTTTTTAATTTAATGTCTTAATATACAAATTTATTTATGTATCTTATAATTTTAAATGAATCTAATAATTAATCACTCTTGCCATTCAACTGTTCAGCGAATATTCTTGCTAAATATTTACCAGTGTTTTTTACCTCATCAATAGTGTTGTTATTTGAGCCTACTTCTATTAGCATTGCATTATCACTTCTATTTTGATTATAAAATCCAAGACCATAATGATTAAAGGTGATTGTTCTGTCTTCCATAAGACCTGGGTATAATTTGTTTGATATTTTCATTATGGAATCTATTAATTCTTTCTGTTTTTGATAATGGGGATTTTTATCAGTTACTACAAACATATACTTAGCAACATCTTCACCATTTATTTTAGTTTTTGATACTCTCCTATTACTTGCAGCAAATCCATCTCTATGTAAATCTATAATTATATCAAAACCTCCATATGCCTTTAAATACTTGTCCAAAGTAACTCCAGATTTTTTGTAAGATTCATCATAGTCTTGTATATTATGAAGCGTTTTATCATGTATAACTGAAATTCCATATTTTTTTTCTAGTTCCTCCTTTATAACATCTCCTACAGCACATACATTTCTTGTTTCATCCGTATCAAAGTTAGTTTTAGATGTACTTGGATCCGATGTGCGATATGCCTCTGTGGTATGAGAATGATATATTAGTACCCTTGGCGCAAGTTTATTTAAAGTTTGTTTTAAATTTTTTGCTACAGCATTAGGATCTTCAATCTTAGTTATCTGCTTTTCACCTAATTCAAAGGGAGTTACTGTTTCTATATTTTCTATATCATTACTGTCATTATTTGCATTTGCATTTGCATTTGCAATAATTTTATTACCTCTAAAATATGAAACTTCTTTTGATATAATCGAAATAGGATTTGAAGTGTCTATTCCTAAAAACGATAAAACGGAATATTTTATTTCACTATTTATATCCTGTTGTCCGCTACTTTTAGAATTAATTGAAACTAATGTATTACTAATAGCCTTAATATAAAAATAATTTTGAGATTTTTCTTCATTTACAGCATTCGTACTTCTAGGTAAAATTAGGCCTAATAAAAAAATTATTAAAAATGTAAAAACACTTAAAAACATTCTCTCATTACTATCTTTTTTTACACCTTTTCGCCTCATCTTCATCCCCCCTCATCAC
>NZ_JBNMNU010000273.1:0-3778 GCF_051278035.1 Clostridium sp. | reverse complement strand
TTGTTTATGTAATTTATCCCCACAAATAAAATTAATTTATATATTTTATATATGGGGTAGGGCTCGCAATTTGTGCAAAAGTACCGTTAAGAAAAGTTGTCTAACATTTAAGTAAATATATAGTAAATATAGTGTGTTTCCTAAAGATTCTAATGTAATAAAATACAATAAATATTACATTAAGTAATTGGCTCTTAACCCTTGATATTACTTGATTATTAAAGGAGTTAAAACTAATTTAAATTAAGTTTATAGTTTTAATGTAATGTTTTAGTCCAAACTCTAACTAAAATAGTACATTAATAATTTACTACATAAAAATATTAAAAATTTAATGTTTTTATGTGAAATATATCTTGGAGCATATTTAAAAGCATCATTCAGTATTTAATTTTACACTAATTTGAAAATATGTTAGTTGGTTTTCCTTAGCGGTACTTTTGCACGAAAAGAGAGCACTACCCCACTATGGAAGATAAGTATTATTTCTATTAAACCATGTGTCATATTCTTCATATATTGTTCATCAATAAGAGCATAAATAAATGCTCTTGTTTTATTTTTTGAAAAATACCATAAACGTTCGTTTTTGAGACCTGTTTTGGTTTTAAATAAATTTTAATAAAATATCATCAAAACCATATCAAAACTTATCTCAAAATCATAGTATTTATACTTGACTGTTAAGTTGAGTTATGAGACTATGTATTTATAAAATTTGACCTATTTCGTCATTTACATACAAAATATAACATTAACGACATTGATTACAAAAGACAAAGGAGATATTTTATGTTAATTGGATATGCAAGAATCTCTACACAAGATCAGCATTTAGAATTACAAACAGATGCTTTAGAAAAAGCTGGATGCGAAAATATTTTTACAGATATTGCAAGCGGAGCTAAAACTGAACGTAATGGATTAGAAGAAGCTTTAGCATATTTACGTGAAGGAGATATATTAGTTGTTTGGAAACTCGATAGACTTGGCAGATCGTTAAAACATTTAATTGAAGTGGTAAATGCTTTAAGTGAAATAAATATAGGATTTCAAAGTATTCAAGAAAAGATTGACACTACTACAAGTGGCGGTAAATTAATATTTCATATATTTGCCTCTCTTGCTGAGTTTGAAAGAGATATTATAAGAGAAAGAACAAATGCTGGACTTAAAGCTGCAAGAGCTAGAGGAAGAATTGGTGGAAGACCAAAGGTGATGGATAATAAAAAGATTTGTATGGCAAAATCTCTAGTTAATGATAAAAGTAATTCTATAAAAGATATTTGCGAAACTTTAAATGTTTCTAGGGCTACCCTTTACCGTTATTTAAAGGAAAGTAATAAATCAGAAACGAACTTAGAATAATAAGCTACGTTGAATATATATAAACAACGTGTAAGTTATCTTAAATACTAGTATTTGTTGTGTCACCTATAGATAATATGCGAAAGTATTTTGCTACTCAAATATATATTAATAATAATTATAATATTGCACTGGTTAGACAATTACTCCAACACTCTAACACTTCAATAACACAAAAGTATATTGGAATTAGTACGCAAGAGGTTGAAAATGCTTTAAATAATCACATAAAATTATTATAAAAAGTGAGGTACTAAGTGGTGTACGGCAACGATCCCAAAAACAGCCATAAGACAGTATTCTCCATTTTTGTTGAACTATAAATCAAAAGTGGAACTACTGTTTTATGGCTGTTATGACGCACTATATGAAAGATGCGACATAACTTAAGATAAAACTATGTTATTCAAACCCTACAAATTGGAATTTGTTATTTCCTGTTTGGTTTTCTCGTTAGAAACAATAGTGGATAAGCAGTCCATTTTATTTACTTTCGCACTGGTCTGATATACTTAAAAAACCGTTCCGGATTATAATATAAGTAAATTATTCTACCGGGGGAAGTATCAAAGCAGTAGCCAGTGCCTGCAAAATTAAAAGTTGCCATTGCCTTTTCAATTTTTTCCTCTACACTACGATTTTCCTGCTCATAATCAAATGGCCCATGTTCAAAAACAATATACTCGACTTCGGGAATATCAATCATAAGCATTTGTGGTGGTACTTCGCCTTTATAATCAAAAGTAAGACGTGTACCGTAACACTCTGTGCGTGGAATACCCCAATCGCAGAGTCTGCCGTCCGGGTCGTTAATGTACGCCATAATCTGACCGCTGCCGCCGTTAGATTCGCTCCCACCATCGTCATCCAATTTGCCCTTGATACTATCGAGTAAGCCGCAAATTGTTTCACAGTCCTGTCCCGGAATAAGACTTTGCTTTTGCCAAAAATCCCAATACCCATTACTCTCATAGTTTTTAATGTGCAAAAATTTGTGTGCGGGAATGGTTACAAAATAAATTTTAACATCATCTGTAGATTTCATCATACCAATCTCTCCCAATCCTAAAAAGTAGCGGTCGAAAGAGTTTATTTTTGTACGAAGAACGACAAGCTTAGGCTTTTTTCGGTATTCACTTGGAGTTACACCATATGTTCCCTTGAAAGCTCTGGTAAAAGCTTCATGTGATGAAAAACTATAATTAAAAGCAATATCCAAAAGGCTTTTTTCACTATCCCGAACCTCTTTTAGTGCAAAGGCTAATTTCCTATGCCGCAGATAATCCCTAAATTGCATACCCGATATTTCTTTGAATTTTCTCGTTGTATAAAATTCGGAATAACCCAACATGCTAGAAAGAAAGCGTAGTGTCAAGGCTTCACCATTATAATTTTTAATACATTTGTCAATTTCATCAACGATTATTTGAATTTGCTTCTTCCACTCGTACATTCGTCTGTTCACCTCGTTTCAATCACCCTACATTCATTATAAAGTAATAGAGAGATTACTGCTTGATTTTACTTGCTGTTATCTCATTTTTCTCTTTTAAGTTCTGCATCTTTGCGTCTGGCCTACAATATGAGGTTTTTAATACCTCTATCAAAGAAATTTTTGTCTGCACCGTTGCCATTCTCCATGCTATTATATGTAAGAGCCATTTTCCCATTCACAATCAAAACACCAATAATATTGTGAGCATAAGAAACCGCAGGGGGAACAAAAATCATCTTTTCAATTTTGCAGCCGCCATAAGTTGTCGGTAAGTCAAGTACAGTTAAGTTTACTGTCTACCTGTAAAAACGCCGCTATTATATAGCTGTTGACGGAAACGCCAATCTGTTTTGCCTGAACCGTTGGGAACCGATCAGACCCATGATAACCCCCTCCGGCAAACGGATGGTGATATTTTCAAGCGTAAAATTCCTGTTTATTGAATTGTTTATACCATTTATATGTCGCCTTTTTATACTAATCCGACTCAACTCTTAAGAATATTATACCATTAGATACTGGGTGTTTTTGCCTATCCCCCCCGAAAAGGTATGTTAGTATATTAATGTGAGGCAATGCCAGTATTCCACGTATTTAAACCATGGATGTTACATAGCTTAAATATTGGCATTGATAAGTAACATTCATTTTGCAATTTTTATTTAAACGCTTGTAAAGCGTTGATAAATCAAGGAACCGAAAGTTACACAAGTCCATTGTGTAACTTTCGCTTATTCTAAAAAGGTTAAAATAAATGCCTTAAACTGGTGATTGATTTGCCTAACATACCTTTTGGAGGGGATAGGCAAAAGTACCCATCTTGAAGCTCGTCATGGATAAGAAAAAACAGTTCACCCATGGTGCGTTCATCCGTATTATTTCTATTTTCTACAGCTAGCATAATATATCTGGTCA
>NZ_JBNMNU010000272.1:0-3812 GCF_051278035.1 Clostridium sp. | reverse complement strand
TGGAGCTAGCAATAGGAATCGAACCTACAACCTGCTGATTACAAGTCAGCTGCTCTACCGTTGAGCCATGCTAGCAAGCATATGGCGACCCAGAACGGACTCGAACCGTCGACCTCCGCCGTGACAGGGCGGCACTCTAACCAATTGAGCTACTGGGCCATATATGGTGGGAACAACAGGGTTCGAACCTGTGACCCTCTGCTTGTAAGGCAGATGCTCTCCCAGCTGAGCTATGCTCCCATATATGTTTTATGGTGACTCCTAGGGGAATTGAACCCCTGTTACCACCGTGAAAGGGTGGTGTCTTAACCGCTTGACCAAGGAGCCTAATTATTACTTGTCGCTTTTTCATCATGTGCTTTCGTTATCATTGTGCTGCCGCTTGCAACCCAACATAGACTATAATACATAATTTTTGTCGAAGTGTCAACATATTTCTGTGTTTTTTTTTATTTTTTTTTTATCCAACCAATAAATTCTGCGATTTCAACTGTTTTTATTATAGAACAAATCTAATAATCATGTTCAATTCACTCATTTTAGGGTAAACTTATAAGTAAAACACTTTATATTAAAAATATAATTCACTTTCTTGAAAGGAGAGATTTTTTTGAAACATTCTCTTATAATAATTGGCGGAGGCGCCGCTGGTTTAACCGCTGCTCTTATAGCTAAAGACCATGGAATAGATGTAGCAATAATTGAAGGAACTGATCGAATAGGCAAAAAAATATTAACTACCGGTAATGGAAGATGTAATATTAGTAATGCAAATATAAATATCGATAATTACCATAGTGAAAATTCGTATTTCCAAAAGAACACACTAGATTCTTTTACCTCAAAGGATACTATAAACTTTTTCGAATGTTTAGGCCTACCTTTAGTAACTTTAGATGATGGCAAAATGTTTCCGATGTCATTACAAGCATCATCAGTCCTTGATATATTACGCTTTGCTCTAGAAGAGAAAAACATTCCCGTGTATATAAACACAAAAGCTAAAGAAATTATAAATAATAATCATGGCTTTATGATTTCTAGCTCAGATGATACTACATACCAGTGTGAAAAAATAATTATTGCTACAGGTGGTAAATCTGCTCCTAAAACTGGTTCTGACGGCTCTGGATATACTTTGGCTAAACAATTAGGCCATAGTATAATATCTCCTACTCCAGCTCTTGTACAGCTTAAATTAAACTATAACAGACTAAAGGCTTTATCTGGAGTAAAATTCAATGGTTATGCGGAAGTATTTATAAATGATATAAGCGTACAAAAGGAATTTGGAGAAATACTCTTCACAGACTACGGTATTTCTGGACCTCCAATTCTTCAACTTAGTAGAATTGCTTCTTTTTCCATATCTCAAAATAAAAGAGTATCTTTAACAATTGATATGTTGCCAACCATCGAGCCTAGAGCTCTAAACAATTTTTTGTGCAATCATTGGTCAGTATTTGAAGATCGTTCTGTATATGATTCATTCATTGGAATAATTAATAAGAAAGTAATTCCAATAATTTTAAAAGAAGCAAATGTTGAAGATATACATAAACCTTGCTGCAATTTAAGTATAAAAGAAAAAAATGCTATATATTCACTTTTAAAACATTGGGAATTTGAGATTTCCGGAACTAATTCTTTTGCAAATGCTCAGGTCACTGCTGGAGGGATCAACACAAAAGAAATCAATTCGCAAACTTTAGAGTCAAATATTGTTCCAAAATTATTCTTTGCAGGAGAAGTATTAGACGTAGATGGAGATTGTGGTGGTTATAATCTTCAATGGGCATGGAGTTCTGGTGCTATAGCTGGGAAAAGTGCATCCAAATAGATATCCTTTTGAATTAACGTGGAGGGTTTTGTATTTTAGCTATGAGGTAAAATACTACAATAAAAACCGACTTTTCTTTAATAGATAAGCCGGTTTTTATATGTATATACCCATTATTATGTGAAAAGCCAAGTACTTTCTAATAGTGTTAGCTTAGTTCCATTTTCATTTACAATCTTATGCCTACATATCGTCTTGCTTTCTTCTCTTATAACCTCTGTGCTTACCTTTATGGTTTCTCCATAGGTTGTTTCCTTTATGTACGTTACCCTAATATTCTTTAGTTCACAATTTAATACTATGTCCTTTGGAACTGTTTCTAGAGCCCAAGCAACATATTTAACATTGTTTACGTGTAAGTTTGTATCAATATCACTATACCTTACCTTAAAACTTTTTTCCTCCTGTACTTCACTTATCTCTTGTATATCCTGAATGCTTAAAACATCATTATTGCTATCATCTATTCCATAGACCTTATACATATCCTTCGTAATTCTTATTGGCCTTCTTCTATCTGTATTAATTAGAATCCAGACAGAATTTGCATATCCTATTTTATTTCCACAAGAGTCAATAATTTCATATTTTCTGTATGCATAGAATCTATTAAAGGAATGCGCAAATGTTTGTACCTTTATAGTCTCGTTTAACAGTGGATATGACTCCATTGTTATGTCCCACTTATATAACACCCAAGCCATTTTGTTATCTTTAAGATATTCTATGCCTACGCCCAAGCTTTCGCTTTGGTACATTGCCATATCCCCAAGATAATCAATAATACTTGTAATTAGAGCTCTTTTATGAATATCAGCTTCATAATAATGAATGTTATAATTTCTATCCGTAATAATTGGATTTCTACTCATGCTTTCACTCCTCTATTTGTGATAATTGTTTTTTTAAATAATTATCACGTCAATTTATTAATAAAATAATATCAAATTAATGTAATCAGGTAAACATTAACAGCCAAATGTTTACACAATCTTTATATTTTATAAAATGCTACAATTTAAATTTCTCTTATCTATGTAATTTTTATTAAAAAAGTGATAAAATGTTATAGTCGGTATTCATTTATGAAACTGAACTATTAAAATGACCGTAAATAGGGTCGACTTATATCCTTATGGAATAAGAGCGGAGGTAAAATATGATTATGAGTTCTATTAAAAACAAAAAAATGAAAACAAATCAACTTACAACAATCGGGATGCTATCAGCTATATGCGTAGTACTAGGCTTAACTGGATATGGGTTCATACCACTTCCTGGTGCAAAAGCAACCATTATGCACATTCCTGTTATTATTGGCTCGATAATCGGTGGCCCAATAGTCGGAATGACTATTGGGCTCATATTTGGTATTTTTAGCATTATGCAAAATATTATGGCTCCCAATCTATTATCTTTTGCCTTTATAAATCCACTAGTTTCCGTATTGCCACGAGTGCTTATTGGGCTTACTTCTTATTATGTTTATAAAATAAGCTTTATAAAAAATGATAGCATAAGAATTGGGATAGCTACCGTTGTTGGTTCCGTAACCAACACCTTTGGAGTACTTACAATGATATATTTCCTATATGCAGCGAAATTTGCTGTTGCTAAAGGTATAGACCCGTCTATAGCTGCTAAAACCATATATGGTATAGCTCTAATAAACGGTATCCCAGAAGCCATCATAGCTACTATAATTACCATACCTGTCGTACTCTCAATTAAAAAACTAAAAAGTACTAATTTATAGTTGACGTTTAGTATTTATTTAGAAAAAACTAAGACACCTAGTATTCGCTAGGTGTCTTAGTTTTTTTATGCGTTTAGTTTAGCCATTAATTCTTCTATATTAAGACCATGAACCATTGCTGCTTCTTCTAGTGTTTCAGCTTGTGCTGAAGGGCATCCTACGCAACCCATTCCAAATCCCATTAATATCTCAACTGATTCTGGGAATTGTCTTACA
>NZ_JBNMNU010000271.1:0-3823 GCF_051278035.1 Clostridium sp. | reverse complement strand
TACTTGTCTATGTAGTTATTGGACTTTGTCTTGTTTAGCAGACTCATCCACAAATAGTTTGCCTGAAAATGTTCGTATTCCTTGGGTCGGAACTTTGCCTAGGACTTCCTCCAGCTCACACCTCACGATGGATACCTTGTCTTCAGCTAGTGGTTGGTAACTACAGACCCCCACAGTGGACTTTCACCACCTAGTTAATTGCCATGCCTGGCACACTAAAAAAAACATTAAGCATATAATTTGCTTAATGTTTTATATTAATTGTATTAGTTTATATCTCAACTTCTAAAGTACTTCCCTTGCCAAGCTTGCTTGAAACTCTCATGGTACCATTAAACTGTTTTACTATACTGTCAGCGATGGATAATCCGAGACCTGTGCCCTCAATTTCAGAATTTCTAGATTTGTCTGCGCGATAAAATCTTTGAAATATCTTTGTTATATCCTGCTCAGAAATACCTATTCCAGTATCGGAAACTTTAATCACACAATGTTTGTCAGTTCGATGGCAACTAACCTCTATTTTACCGCTACTTCCAGTATCCTTTATGGCATTGTCTATCAAAATACAAATTAATCTATTCATCTTAATATCATCTCCAGGTATAACTATGCCTTTTTCAATATTTACTAAAAGTTCTATCTCCTTTTCTGCTACGAGGGGTTTAAATTCATTACAAGTTTGTAAAACTATTTCACTTAAGTTTATAGCAGAAATATTTACATACTTTTCTTTATTATCTTCTCTGGCAAGAAAAAGCAAGTCATCTATCAATTTAGTCATTTTCATGTATTCATATTGTATGTTGAATAGCCAATTTTTCTGACTCTTAACTGTTTCATTTTCGTTATCCATAACAATTTCCATATTTGTTCTAATAACCGTTAATGGTGTTCTAAGCTCATGGGAGGCATCTGCAACAAATGTTTTCTCCTTTATCCAGGCCTGCTTAATTGGTACTAATGCTTTGTTCGCAACAAAATAACTGCTTAAAAAAGCTAAAAACACACCTATAATCCCTATTATAATAAATATTACAATTAACAAATTCAAAAAAGATCTTTGCATACTTTCATTATAAAAAACTATAAGCTTGCTCTACTGTTTTACACTTGAAATATAACGA
This sequence comes from Clostridium sp., assembly GCF_051278035.1. Classification (GTDB taxonomy): domain Bacteria; phylum Bacillota; class Clostridia; order Clostridiales; family Clostridiaceae; genus Clostridium_AD. Next base: position 2,696 of record NZ_JBNMNU010000271.1, on the reverse strand, counting down.
AATGTACCAAACCTCATTGAAATTAATCCTTTTAGTTGTGAACTTCCCATAGTATTTCTAATTAGTTCATTTGTATCTATTTCACTTAAAATATTATTTTGAGAAGCTTCAATAAGCTTCCCACTATTGCTTACTTCAACTACAAAACAATTGAATATATCAGCTGGATTATTCTACATACCCATATTTGGAGGTTTTGGTATATTAGATAAATCAAGTATTTTACCCTCGCTTCCCATTTTAAGAAATTCATTCATTATACTATTCACCTGAATATTTAGTTGCTTAGTTAGTAGACTATAGGTTCCTGCAAATATAAAGGTCAATATTAATAAAACTGTAGTTAGATTGATTAATGTAAGCCTTATTTTCAATTTACGAAACATTAAACATTTACCTCCTCCGCAGAATAACCTACTCACCTTATAGTTTTTATAGAGATGTTACATTTACTATTTTTAAGTTTTTTTCTAAGATAATAAACATAAAGTTCTATAGAATTAACATCTACCTCCGATTCCATCCCCCACACCCTATCAAGGATCAATTCTCTAGTCATAACCTGATTTTTATTTTTCATTAATAGCTCTAATAATTGACTTTCCTTAGCAGTTAATTGTATTGTCTCACCGCCAAAAACAACCTCTCCTTTTAGAAGTTCAAAAACTGTGCTTAAGAATTGAATAGAATTACTTTCTACTAGATTAAATTGTCTTCTACTAAGGGCTCTTACTCTAGCAAGTAGCTCTTCTGTTGAAAAGGGTTTAATAAGGTAGTCATCAGCACCTGCATCAAGTCCAGTTACTCTATCAGTTATGGAGTCTTTTGCTGTAAGAAAAATAACTGGAGTTTTTATTCCATTAGTTCTTATTGCTTTTAAAATCTCCACCCCTTCCTTTATACGAAGCATTCTATCAAGAATAATTAAATATTTTAGTTCCATTTTTAAATCTGATTCTATATATTTATTGTTAACCAGAGTAATTTCTTTGAAATCATATTTCTTATACAATGCTATGGCTGAAATTAATATGTGATTAGTATAAAGAATTATTTTTTTAGTACTATTTTGATTTGCGACATTCAAGCATTTTTCCATTAACATTTTACCTATCTTTAATCCTTGATATTTTTCAGTTACGGCAAGTTTTGCAAGTTCGTAAGTATATTCATCAACTTTTATTAATGATACTGTCCCTATTATCTCTTCGCCATACTTAGCAAAAAATATAAACCCACCCTTATCTAAAACAACCTCTTTGGGATTATTTAGAATTTTTTCATCCTCAGGTTCTACTGATACATATTTTTTAAGCCATTCATAAGAAATTTTTTTAAAATCATTATGGTATTTTTCTTCGTATTCAACGATTTATATTTTCTTCATATTAAATGCTCCTTTCTTTTAATTCACTAACATTTTACTTTCTTTACAATAATCTACAAGTTAGTCATAAAATATATATTTAACTATAACATAATCACCATAAATAAGTATTTTTATAATGCTTTGAAAATGGTCAATAGACTCAATGCGAATGTAATTCAATTGTATTTATGATACATTCAGAATATCAATACACGCTTAATAAAGTAACCCCACATTAATTAGATATGGGATTACTTGTGACCACATATGTGAAAGTTATGAACCTACAATTTATTATTTGTCTTTTCGTTAATATAAATATCAAGTGCTTTAATTCCTCTATTAGCAAGTTTTGCAAATAATATAAACCCATAAATCCCTATTCCAAACAAACCTAAATTAATTATTTGACTAATAAAACTTAACACGCGAAAACCATTCATAAATATTCTCCCTTTTTTACTGAAAATTACTCGGAGTGCAGTTTCAAGCGAGGATACGTTTTGTAACTAACGCAATTTCTCACGAAACACTACTAATTAGCGACTTCTTGTCGTACCTCATTTTTTTTACAGTTTCGAAACAACTTCTTAAGTAAACACGGGAGTTACCTCCCATGCTCCTCAACGGAACCGTACGTGCCCTACTAAGGCATACGGCTCTTCACCTCATATTTCAATCATCTATAGAATAAGCTTACCTTTATTTGTGGTTCTAGTAACGGAAAAGTCTTAAGCAAACCATTATAGAATGTATCAATTGTGTAACTTCTTCTTTGACTTCTTCTATTAAGCCATTTAAACAGTAACCATTTGACTACAGTTTGATAACTTTTCACACCTCTTGTATTATCCGTAACTCCATAATACTGATAGTGTCCCCTAAGTTTCTGATTAATTTTCTTAAACAATTCACCTAAAGGCATTATTCGATTATTCTTAACCCATTCCTTCATTGTCTTGACTTTACTTTGAAATTTCTTCCTACTAGTCTTAACCTTGAACCGAAAGAATTTCTTATCACCATTTAAACTACAATAAAATGTAAATCCTAGAAAATCAAAAGTTTCGGGTTTGCTCAATCCCCGTTTTGCCATGTTTTGCCTGGCAAACCTCCCGAATTCCAATATCTTTGTTTTCTCTAAAGCAAGCTCTAATCCAAATTCCTTGAATCTTACTATTAGCTTTTGATAAAACCCTTTTGCTTCCCATTTGTTTTGAAAACAACATACAAAATCATCACAATATCTAATTAAATACGCTTCTCCCTTACACTGTCGTTTTATTTTGACATCAAACCAGTAATCCAATACGTAATGCAAATATAC
>NZ_JBNMNU010000270.1:0-3837 GCF_051278035.1 Clostridium sp. | reverse complement strand
TTATCAGTTAATCTAAAGCTTACCTGAAAAAAAGAGTAGTGCAGGATATCTTCAATTAGGTTGTGATTTTCAGCGTACCTCCTCATTCTTCTGCATTGTAAAGCACAAACAAGCGAGAATGCTTCTGGAGAAATGTCTGCAACTTTTTCTCCGTATATAATTATTGTTTGGGCCTCAATTAATTCATCAACTATTAAAGAGCTAATTGTAATAGTTGGTGTATTACCAAATCGGATAGTTTTACCCACCTTTATTTCATCATATCTAACCTCTGTAAATATATTAGATAATACACCCGATTTACCATCAACTACAATCTGAACGTCTATAAGTTTCATTTTATCAATACTTTCTCTCACAATGTCATAGTTTTTAGCTCCAGCAGATGCAAATATATACTTTACAATATCAACGAGGTCAACAGTTATAATTCTTGTTTCAAAAAAATTCGATTTACGTTTTGATAATATATAACTAAATATCTTTTTGTCCACTGCATTAATGTGCTTAAAAGCATTATCTAAACAGTACTTTTTTACATACTTTAAATCTATGTATGTATTTATTTGAGTATCGTTATACTCTTCTACGTCAAGGTAATAGAGAACTTCCTTATTGTTAACATTAAGTGTTACACTTTTAGCATCAGATAACGAAACTTTTCTACGTCCGCCTATATCTATGGGGATATCAGACATTACAACAGGCATAGAAATACCAATATCTAGATACAAATAATTCTTTAAATATTTAACAATATCCAATTTAATATCAGATTGAAAAGCTGGAATGAGTTGTTTTCGTGTTTTAGATTTTAAATGTTCAAAGTCAACAAAATATGAACTATCGTCTTTACTCCAAGATATAATCTTATCATCTGTATATTGTTGTTCTTTACTCATTTGTTTCTTTAACTCATCTAAAGTATTAACTTTATAAGTTAGCTTAAATATTGCAATATCCCTATTTAAAGTTGCAGCGGCCGCTAATTGGACAGTTTCTATTAAACTACTATTACTTTTAAACTCAGCTTCTAACCACCTCTTTTTAGTACGTCGTCTACTCCTACTAACATTTTGCAATAGTTGTTCTATATTATATTCAACTGCATCACTTAAATTAATTTTATTTAATAACTCATAGGATAAACCACTAATAAAACATTTATAACCTTTTTCATCAGAAATTAATTCTGTATATTTTGTAATGTATTTGGGTTCTATATTTAAGGTGGCTTTATTTATTAAATCCATAAGTTCTCCCATTAAAATCACCTCTTTCGTATAATATCGTTTAATATAAAATGATATTATATTGTTTATAAATATTAAAATTAAAATCTATAATAATTATATCATAAATATTATAAATCCTGAATAAAGCTTGTACTAATTGGCGATAATATAAATATAGTTTAGATCACCCATTGGGCAATGAGTACAATAAAACTAGTAGGGCTACAAAATAAAATTATAAGTGCAAAATGCAATCTTTGGAATATTGATGACTGTAACTACAATAGAGATACAAATATTAGGCTTTTCAAATGCTTAAACACTTAAATATGATAAATTTAATAAAATTATAATAGATATGAGTATCGTAGCAGCGGTGCTTATATCTATTTTTTGTTATTAAAAACGATAGGTGCTCATAATAAATTAATATATACTTTGTCTTCTAAAAATTATTTAAAAAACATAAAAATCACGCAATCCTTGAAACAGGGGTTGCACTGGAAACAGAGGGCTTAGAGGTTGTACAAACTCACTTATCCACATTGTTAACAGGTTCATCAGAAGAAGAAGTTTCCGCAACCCTTGAAACAAAGGTTGCTAATAAATCAGTTAATACTTATACAGGTATAACTACAGTTACTACATCACAGGAAGAACAAAAGAATATTTCTACCCTTTCCAAAGAAGATGTGTTAGAGGTATTTAAAAGAGATAACCTGTCTACCTAAAGCTTATTTAGATGAGGATGTTATAATAATACCATTCCAAAATGATTTTTCTAAAGAAGTCGTGAATTTAAGGTATAGTGAGATAATAAATAGTACTTACAAACTTATTTCCAAATTTAAATCTTTTGAAATAAGATATGTGGTTATAAAGAATTAGGATACTAGGGGGTATACCCCTACCCATCACTACAAATCCAGAAAACTATCAGGAGGAAATTATGAAAGTCGAATTTATATGTGAAAGATCCTACCCAATGGACATTGATAAAGCTAAAATTAAAAAGGCAGTAGAGGAAAGTGCTGACATACTAGCTCCTAAAAATGGAGAAAATATGATGCTTCAGACACCAGGCCTATTTATATTGCTAAACAAAGAAAAAGGTAAAGTCCAAATAGTGGATTATGTATTTACGGATAATATATACACTGATAAAGCAATTACCCTAATATCCTAAGTCCTTCTCAACGAAGGGCTTTTTTAAATTAGCACCCATATAGGTGCATGGAAAATTAATAAAACTCATCAGAAAATATTAATAATTAGTTCTGCAGCTGACGTGGAATTTTAATATAAGTATGAAAAGTAGGTATAGCAGGGGGAAAACTGAAAAGGACCAGTACTTATTATTTCCCTGGCATTCCAATGTAGTTGGCTCTTATGAAGTCTTAATAGCATGACATGAGTATTAAGTAGCATGAAATTAACAGTAATCGTGTTAGAAAGATTGTAACAGTACTATAGGGTTACACTGTCTGATGTGTTTTAGAATGGCTTATATAAGCCAACATGAAGGTTGTTGGGTGATGTGGAACGCAACTTCTCGGATACTATTTAATATGTTTAATATGTTTGCATAAAAAAATAGGAGCTATAAAGATAACCCCCATGCAGTAAAAAATATATATAATTTCTTATGGTCATTTGTATAAATCTTCTAAATACGATTAATATCTAAACATGGGATCAAGCCAGTTTCTTGACATTTTAAAATGAAGTCTTCCACTAAGTCAAGTTCCTCAATGTATTCAATATGTAGTATTTCTTTACTCTCGAAAAGTATTAGGTAGCAATCTTCGTATAAGTAGTTATATTCTTTTAACATTCCGCATTACCTCCAGTAATATAATTAATTTTTATTTATATTTATAAATCCTTGGAGGCGCACAAATCTTTTCAATGTTAAAAATCTCATAAGTACATTATATAATCTATTTAACAAATATTATAATATAACTTGAATTCCATGTCAAACTGGTCAATGGAAAATGTATACAAAAAAATTTAGCATATCATTTGTTGAAAATACCCTCCGTAAAAAACAAGTAAAAAATCCGAATAAAATGTGGTACTCTAATGTGCTTATATAGGCGCTTTATATCCACCGGTTGAAAACCCTGTACATGGCTTCATGCAACAATCTAGGTCTTCTAAATGGAACATTTTAAGTTACCGTCGTAGGTTATTCGTGAAAACATGAATAAATGTAGCTTTTTTTACCTTGAAAAATGTAGTTAAAATCATATCTCTTAATTATCGTGAAAAAGAACATATACTAAAGGTAAATTTGTACAAAGTAAGATTATTATTTAAAAATTGATTAAAATGAACAGTTTAATCTGAATAAGGTAATAAACATTATAAAAAGTATAGGTGTTTTTTACCACCGTAAAACCACCGTAAAACCACCGTAAAACCACCGTAAAACCACCGTAAAACCACCGTAAAACCACCGTAAAACGGGGGTAAAATTATTTGAGATCAAGTATACCATTTTAATCTGTAGAAGAATCTTATTTAAGTTTCTACTAATTGGATAAGCAAGAGCTGAGATATTCTTTTTATAAGCCTCAATACAGTGTGTTTTAGGTGT
>NZ_JBNMNU010000269.1:0-3857 GCF_051278035.1 Clostridium sp. | reverse complement strand
GTGAAATATACCCTTGTCATCAATTTGTTGGTAACAAAGATTTTCTAATGGGAGATATATATAATGGAATGAATAGTGAAAAGTTAGAAAAGGAGTTTAAAGAGGCGCACATTTACAACAAACCAACATGTAGAGATTGTTGGGCTAAATTTTATTGTAGTGGTGGATGCCAAGCAAATAACTTTAATTTCAACGGAGATATGCATATACCTTATGAAATTGGATGCAAGATGCAAATGAAAAGGATAGAATGTGCTATAGCATTAAAAGCAAAAACAATGAATAAATAATTATATTTACCTGATATTATCTAATTAAATCAATCACAATATAATTCTATTCATTAATAGGAAGCGGAGGGGGATAAAAATGAACAAGGGAAAAAGTACTATACTGTTTTTAGTCAGTGTATTTGTTGTTGGATTATTGGCATTTTCGGGTTTCAACGGACTTAAAATAGGCGATTATAGGTTTAAACCATTTACTGAAACAATAACTAAAGGGTTAGATTTACAAGGTGGTATTTCTGTGTTAGAAGAAATACAAGGGGAAAAAGTTTCTGATAGTGACATGAGTAGAACAATTGAACTTATTACTATGAGGACTAACAAAATGGGAGTCAGCGAAACTGTAGTTGTTCAAGAAGGCAGTAATAGAATTAGAATTGAGATACCAGGTAAATTCGATCAAAAGCAAGTCCTTGATACTGTTGCAAAATCAGGAGTGCTTAAATTTGTTGGACCTGATAAAGTTACTATTCTTACAGGCACAGAAGTAAAAGATGCATCTACATCTATAAATCAGAACAATCAACCTGTTATAAATCTTGAGCTTAATGAAGCAGGTAAGAAAAAATTTGCTGCAGCTACAAAGAAATTTTTAGGACAGCCAATTACTATTTTTATGGATGGTGTGGAATTAACTAGCCCTACAGTGAATGACGTCATTACAAGTGGTAAGGCTGAAATTTCAGGAAAATACACATTAGATGAAGCTACCAGACAAGCTCAAATTATAAAATCTGGAGCACTGCCTGTAACACTAAAAGCTGTTTCAGTTAAAACAGTTGGAGCTACTTTAGGTAAGAATGCATTACCATTAAGCCTTAAAGCTGGAGCAGTAGGGATATTATTTATATTGTTATTTATGCTTTTATATTATAGAGCACCTGGAATTATTGCAGATATATCACTAGTTTTATATGTTGTTTTGGTTCTTGGAACATTCTCAGCAATTAATGTAACCTTGACTTTAGCTGGCATTGCTGCATTCTTACTTACGGTCGGTATGGCAGTTGATGCTAATGTTCTGATATTCGAGAGAATAAAAGAAGAGCTTAGAACTGGGAAATCAATAAAATCCGCTGTTAATTCTGGATTTCATAAAGCATTGTCATCAATACTAGATTCAAATATTACAACTGTAATTGCTGCTATAGTTTTATACACAGTTGGAACAGGAGCAGTTAAAGGATTTGCACTAACACTTATGATTGGTATAACTTTAAGCGTATTTACAGCGTTTACAAGTACAAAATACTTGTTAAAATTAGCAGTTGGAATGAAACTATTAAGCAAACCATCTCATTTTGGTGTGAAGAGGGAGCCTGCCAAATCTCTCAAAACATTTAAAATAATTGAAAAAACTAAAATATGGTTTGCTATTTCCCTATTAATAATTGTAATAGGAATGGGAGCTATGGCGAAAAATGGACTAAACTTAGGTATAGATTTCAAGGGTGGTACAAAACTTGATATAAGTATGAACCAAGAATTTACTAAAGCAGATGTAGATAAAATAATTGATAAAAGAGCTAAAGGTGAATATACATCTAAAACTGTAGATAAAGGTAAAGACTTCGAAGTAATCGTTAGCGATGCTCTCTCTGCTAATGAAATAGCTACTTTGCAAAATGAAATCAAAGATGTGTACAAATCTAGTGAGTTTTCACAAAATTATATTGGGGGATCTGTTGGTACTGAATTAAAATCAAAAGCACTAATTGGTTTAATTGCAGCAACTATTTGTATGTTAATATATATAGGTATAAGATTCGAATTTAAATTTGGACTTGCGGCTGTAACGGCACTAGTGCACGATATTTTAATTACACTTGGAGTATATGCAATATTTAGCATACCGGTAAACTCACCTTTTATAGCGGCTATTCTTACTATAGTTGGGTACTCAATTAATGATACTATTGTAGTATTTGATAGAGTAAGAGAAAATCAAAAAAACATGAGGAAGTCTTCCTTAGAAGATGTTACCAATACAAGTATTACGCAAACTTTAGCAAGATCAATAAATACAGTCACCACAACACTATTTACTATAATGGCTGTATTTGTATTTGTACCAGCTATAAGAGAGCTTAGTGGTCCACTAATAATAGGAATATTAGTTGGGTGCTATTCTTCAATCTTTATAGCAAGTCCTACTTGGGTATTACTTAAAAAAAGAAGTAAAAAAGTATCACAAAAAGCAATATCTTAAGATTAAGAGAACTCGTACAATAATAGAACTAGACGAAGAAGTATGACAAAATAACTACTTCTTCGTCTTTTTTTGTTATTTTTTTAAAAAAAAATTGTAAAATTATAAAATTTAAATTATACTTATTATGTTTCTATTAACTTTAAGGAGTGTTTATGGTTTATGGTGGATTATCACAAAAACATGCAAAAGACCAATAATAACTTTATAGATTATAATATGTATAATCCATTTCTGTTAAAGGGAATGGGAGATGCATTATATAGAATTGTGAAAGCTATAAATAGAAGAGAAAAAATTGTTCTTTATGGGTTTTATGATCTGGATAGTATTACGGCAATCTCCGTACTTATGTTAGTGCTTAATTTTGTAAATGCTGATGTGGAGTATTTTATACCAAATGATCTTTGTGAAAGTCGTGATCTACTAGAAAAAGATATAAATAGTCATATAAAATATTTAGGACCAGAACTAATAATAACCTTAGGCTGTGGTATTAATTCATTAAATGAAATAGAATTATGTAAAAAATTAGGAATTGACGTTATAGTGACAGATTTTCATAAGCCAATTAAACAGTCTCCAGACGCTATTGTAGTAGACCCTAAACAAAGAGGTTGTAAATACCCATTTAAGGGGCTAGGTGCTTCTGGGATAGCTTTTAAACTTGCGCAAGCAATATCGTTACATTATAAGATGAAATCCGTTAACAAATATTTGGATTTAGTAATGATTGGAACCATTTCTAGTAAAACCAAGTTAAACAGTGAAAATAAAATAATTGCTTTAGAAGGTATAAAACGGCTAAATTGTACTAGCAATTATGGAATTTGCGCACTAAAAAAAACTCATGATATTATTAATATTAATGAGGATACAGTATCAAAATTGGCATTAAAAGTAATTCCAACTGTTAATCCTGTTGGAAGAATGGATAATGCAAAGATTGTAGTCGAGTTATTTATTACTTCAGACAGTGCTAGAGCATTACAGATATCAAAGTACTTAGATAAGGAATTGAAAAATAGTCTGATAATTTAGTGAAATTCTACATAATTTTTTATTTGTTGCATATTATTGCATATACATAGCAGTATAATATATAATTGTTAGTATAAAGTATATTAACTAAACCAATAATAAAATATAGTTTAGTAATTTTGACTTTATGAGTAGTCACGGAAACTAATATGTAAAACTTAATTTTGTATAGAATCATTATAGCGCTATAAAGTTTATGTTCAGAGAGTAGTTAGGAATAAAAATAGGCATAGCAAACAAGCCTACAAGATGCAGGAACTTTTTAAAAAAATATTTAATTATCAAACAGCTACTATAATAAATTTAAAATACTAAAACCT
>NZ_JBNMNU010000268.1:0-3875 GCF_051278035.1 Clostridium sp. | reverse complement strand
AAAAATTATACTGAAGAATTTAAAAAGCAAATAATAGCTCTTAAGCAAAATGGTAAATCAACAGCAGATATAGCAAGAGAATATCAATTAGCAAAATCCACAATAATTAAGTGGTCAAATGATTATAATCAATGTGAAACTAGCCACCAAGGCTAGTTTTTTTGATATAGCCGCTCTATTACTTTTTTCTTTTAGATTGCCATGAAATTTATTCATTATCTTATTAAATTCAGGGATTTTAATATCGGAATGAATATCCAATTCGCTATTAAATTCTGTATACGTCTCTTTTATAAGTCTATCTATATTATTTTGCTTCATATTGTTACACCTCTCTTTTGTCTATAACCCATCGCCGCAACTTCAAAAGATGCATACTACATATAAAATGGGACTCTTATATATTAGACAATGTTCTTTTAAAAAAGTTTCATTTTTTTATAAATTATCTTCTAAAACTATTACCGCAACTTCAAAAGACCCTAATATTTCTAAATAAGTATCTTCACTAGGAATTTCCTTATTATATTTTCTAATCCATGACAAACTTTCATTCTTTGCTATAGTAAAAATCCACATTTTAATTTTTTTATATCCTTAATTATATCAAAAATACCCCATAGCGTAGACTTTTTTATGTCTACACTATAGCGTACATTATAAATAAGTCGTTGTAGGTTTTACTGATGGAGTCGATGGGTGTCGGACCGCTTTCGACGCCCTTACTATAGAAATCTTTATTTACACTTTGAACTTTAAAATTACACTATTAAGAGTTTCAGCCGTTTTCACTTGTTCATTTGATGTTTCTGCTATCATATCTGTTGCAATTGATGTTTCAGTTATAACCCTTAATATATCTTGTGAACTTTCAGAGCTTTCTTGAATTGAAGCTACTACATCCTCTATAGCTACGGTTGTTTGTTGCACACCTTCCACAATTTGTTCAATACCTTTTGATAAATATTCTGAAAGATCAAATACGTACTTAGCATCATCCTCATATTGATTTCCTATATTTACGAACATTTCATAATCTGGAGCAACCTTGTCATTAATAAATTTTAAAACATCTTCAATATTTAAAGATAAATTGTTGAATACATCTTCTATAGAAAATTCAATTCCAGCAGCATAAGCTACCTTACCATTTATATGCAAAGGAGCTGTTACATCTATGATTATTTTATCAATTATTGTAATAGCTTTATCATCATTTGCTGCTTGTATATCCTCTGGATCTGCCTTTTTTCCTATGTTATCTGAGTTTATTGCTGCTATACCAGTAGATTTATCGGCTATAGAATATATATTAAATTCTATATTAGTATATAAAATCCTTTTTTTATATATAAATATTCATTTTTAAACATTTAAATTCAAATAATACTTTATATTTATTTATTGTATCTGTTTTACAAAAGAGATAAGTTCATAATAAATTTAAACATAATCTAAGCAAACTGTCACGTCTCTATCCAAGTGGAAATCAAACACATAGTAAAGAAGTATCGCGGTTACCGCAATGCTGTGCCACATACCTTTATGCTTTTAATCTCTACGAAAAGTCAACATAGAAAAAATGCTATATCAATTATTTTAACTGATATAGCATTTACTTCTTCAACTTAAAAACCTTGAAAACCTTACGTTTGCTGATATGTATGGTGGCGACAACCCGTGCCTAACCCTATGTGTTGCAACTTGAAGCTTCTCATTGGTTTTTGTGATACCCTTCATAAAGTTGCATATAAGCTCAATGCTTGCAATGCTTTCTACTTTCTTACTTGCTTTTGAAAAAATACCAGTCGTCTTTCCACTATTTTTAACTCGTTTTCTATATTATTATCTATCAATTTCAATTGTAGGAAACTTCAAATTTTTATATTTACTGAATTTTTCTTTAACGGCTGCTAAGTTTTCATCTGTGTAAAACCCACCTTGTGTATGATAAATCTCTTGTAAATGGTGTTCTCTTCCTTTAATAGTAGTACGATCACGACTTAATCCATCTTTTGCAATAACAAATTCCCATTTACCAGTTTCTGTTTTTTCTAAGTCTCCACCAGCACCACAAACTTGACATTCAATTGGGAAATGCAACCCATCCCATTGAATTTCTCCCAAACTTAATGAATTAGAATGACAATTTGGGCACCATCCCATATTTTCATCGCCTAACCACGTTCTTTTTTCTACTACAGTATTTAATGATTTCATAACATTGTTGCCAATTTCCTCAGAACGTTTAATCATATCATCATGCAATAAACATTGTTTTGGAGCTGGCACACGAGTAGGCAGATCGAGACTAAAAAGAATATAGAAGAAATTTATAGATTAATTTGTGAATTTATGTTTATAGAGTACAAACTATATGTAAAAAAACTCAATATTTATAATAGTTTATCTGATTGTAATGATATTAATAAAACTCTAAATATATGTGAAAGCTATTTAAATAACCCAATTTTTATTTTAGATACTAGTTATCGTATTATTGGTCGTTCTACTCTTGCTAATCCAATTACATCAAATATAGAAACTTATAATGACCAGGCGTATTTATTAATTGATACTGTTAATATTATGAAAAAAGATAAATGTATAGATAATATTTATAGTTCAAGTACATCTTTTTTTCACTTTTCTGATGAAAATCTTATTTTTTGTGGTATTCGTATTAATAATGTTACTGTAGCATATATATGTATTTTACAAGAAAATAGAGAATTCTTTGAAGAAGATTTAGAACTAACCAATACTTTGGCACAAACTCTTTCTATACAAATGCAAAATGATAATTTGTTTATAAATAGTTCAGGACTCAAAGAAGAATATTACTTAATGGATTTATTGAAAAATTCAATCAATAATCTTTCCTATATTGAAGAAAGACTAAAAAATATAGACTTTAAATTAAATGAAAATATATTATTAATTGTTATACCTTTTAGGCAAACATATCAAGATTACCGTCATAATTTTGGATTAAAGCAGTTAATTATTACAACTAAAAATATATTGGGAAATTGTATTTCTGCTTATTATGAAGATAGTATCATTCTGCTGATAAGCAAGGAAGATGATGAAATATTCTCAGAAAACACAAAAACGAGATTTACAGATTTTTTAAATCTCAACAATTTAAAAGCCGGAATTAGTTTGGTATTTCAAAACATACTAGAAACAAAGGAATTTTATAAACAAGCTACTTACGCTTTAAAATTAGCAAAGCTCTTAAACATTGAAGGTTTCTTATTTTATTTCAATGACTATATAGAATATTATCTATTTCATATATTGCAAATCACGGATAATAATATTGAAAAGATTAAACTAAATACATTGATTGATCCATTGATTAACAAACTTATAGATATCGATAAAAATAATAATTCAGTATTATTACAAACATTAATGGTTTATTTAGAAAGTAATAGAAATTTAAATTTGACCTCAAAAAAATTAAATATTCATTGCAGCACATTTTTTTATCGTTACCATAAGATAGAAAAATTATTTAAAATATCATTAAGTAACAGTAACATTTTGTTTAATTTTGAATTATCATTAAAAATTTTGAGATATCAGAAATAAGAACTGAGCGCTATCACATTATTAACACTGCTCTATTCTATAAAAAACGTCTCCAAACATACCTTTCATAAATGATAAAACCTGCTCTGAACTCGTGAACTTCTGTTTGTTGATATAATCCCTTGAAATTTCTTTTGAAATGTTTTACAATCGAATAGAAGCTAACAATTAAAATGTTTCGCCCCTTTCACAACACCCTACGTACCGTTCGGTATAAGGCGTTTCATTAGTTTACGGGTTTAACGTGGTTATAATAATCCGAAAAGAATATGTAG
>NZ_JBNMNU010000267.1:0-3927 GCF_051278035.1 Clostridium sp. | reverse complement strand
GCTTATATTCAAGTATTCAATTTGTTTTAATTCACTTGTTCTTTTTTTAGGAGTTTTAAAAATAGCAAATGCGGCTATTCGTGAATAATAAGGAGAATTCTCTTTTATAAATTCAAAGATTTTCTGATTGTCTAATAATAGTTGTAATGATGGAACTTTTACAATTGTTGAACCTATTCTTTTAACAGCAGGAGATTCTAATTTTATATTATAATAAGGGAATTTATTTGAAGGCTCATTAAATGTTCTAATTTTACCTTCTATACATATAATGTGTTGACATGTATTTGAAGATACATAACCATATAATTTTTTGTAATTATAAAGAGTATAATAAAAATCATCCCAAAAAATTTCCTTTGTTTGATTACTAGCATGATCCTTAATTTCAAGTCTAATAAGGTTACTTAGTTCATCATTTCCGGCTAGTTTTGTTCTCAATTCCATAATTTTTTTCATTGTTGATATATAAGGAATTATTTCTCCATCATGAATATATTTTATACTTTTTTGATTTTTCTTTACAGGATGTAATGAAATTGGTAGTGGGGGTTCTTCGCCAACAAGTATTTTAAATTCATCATAAACAAGATTTATTCTAAATTTAAAATGACCTTCTTCGATAGTTTCGATTATTGCAGAGTTGGAAAATCTTGCGATTACCTTTATTTGATTATTTACATTATACTTACACTCGTTGGTGTGTTTAAAGTATTTAGACTTTAGCCTAAAAAAAGCTTCAACATTAATTTTATGATTTCCATATTGTCTTTCATACTTCCTTACATGTGCAACATCAATTCTACAGTTTACGTCTTCACATAGCACCTTATCTTTCATATCAGGATTGTATTCTTTAGCAGAAATTATTCTCTGCAGGTTAGTACTAAATGCTAAGGGCATAATTATTGGCATTGAGGTCTCCTAAAATATTAATCATATATTATTTTACGAGATTAAGGGGGCATTTATTACATATATATAATTGCTCAAACCCTATAGTGGATGTATTCTTTGAGAAAGAAGATATCTATACAAAAACAAGTGATGGAGAAGAAGTTCAGGCAATTAGTGTTAGGAGAATATATCAAGAGTTCATTGATGGATATTACTTAAATGTGAGTTTATCCCTTAGCTTGAGGCTATAGAAATATAGCTTTAAGTCTTTATTATTTCTATAGATAACTTGTAAATTACAACATTTTTTCAATATATATATTGCTTGTACTTCCTAAGGGGGTTATACTTAAATAAGAAATAGCTATATTCCTATAATTATAGCTATTAGAATACTTGTGTATTTAAGTAATATATTTTAGGGGGTTAATATGGAATTATCTAATTTAAGGTGGCAGGCACTTGGAATGATAGGGGTATCATTTCAATACATAAAAAATTATTTGAAAAATAGATATATGATTGATATAAAAGAAGCAAATATTGAGGAATTTACAAAGAACTTATTAGATTATACGGAAATTGATAATCAAAAGGTGCTTTTTGAATTAGAGGATATGTCATTTAAGAAAATAATGGTTTATTCACTAAGGGAAAAAGAATTAGAAGAAGTAATAAATACGGTATTTAGGGAACAATTTGTAAATAGTAATAGAATGGAAGGGGTAATAGGTAATAAAAAATTAAATCATATAGACACACCTTTATCTCCTTGCTATGTTAGTTTTGGCGCAAATTATATTATAGTAAAGATGGCTCAATTAAGGTGTTATATGGGAGATGATGTTGATGAAGATAATGTTGTAATTAGTTCTCCTAAGGAATATTTCCATTGTGCTAAATTCGTAATTGATATAGTTAAAGGGTTAGTCTTTCTTTTTTATAATGATATTAATAATGATGAAGAAGAAGGAAATTGGAAGGCTAAAGCTGTTACTGAAAAGAAACAGGCTTTTTATAATCTATTTAATGAAGGTACTCAGTACTCATTACTAAAATTTGGATTTGAAAATGAATTGTATCTTTATATAAAGAGGTACCTGGATGCCCTAAAACTTAGTGGAGGCGAAGGTGATGGTCCTGTACTTGTTATAGAAACTAGTGATCCCAGTGAAGGTAAAAATAGTTTAAGAAGCAGTAAGGTTGATGGAAAGCATAGTAGACAAAGGTTAGATGCAATCCGTTATGCCTTAGAATACGAACGTCACACGGTAAGGTCGATAGAATGTACTATTAACAGCAGGTGGTTTCATATAAAAAATTATGGAGAAATTATTACTAGTGGTCCATATTTAAGTAAGGAGGTAATTGAAAGTGTATGCGAAGAAGTCTTCCCAGATTACAGGATATCAGAAAGAGCAATCGCAGAAGGAGATCCGGTTCAAAATTTTGGAAATGTTTTACCAAGTTAATAAAGAAGTAACTATATTTTCTATAATTTCTAAAATTAAGACAGGTAATATAGAAACGCATAGGGAAATACATAAATTATTAACTGATGGTTTGATAATTTTGGTATTTTCATCTAGGTGTCCAATATGCGATACTGAAAACTTATCCAATACTGAAAATAACAATATGATTTGTAGATTTTGCGGCGAGAATTATATTCCTCAATTTACTGAGGAGAAGTTTAGGATTTGTGGGGAGTATGACAATAAACTGCTTGCATTATTTAAATAACTTAGGGGGATTGAGATTTGGAAAGCAACATAGTAAATACAGGTGTAATTTTGATTGCTTTTTTCACTATAGTAATATCCTTTATTATAAAAAATAAATCGAAAAAAGATAGTTATTCTAAAAAAATAATTGTAGTTATTCAAAACGAATATCCTATAATTGTTTTTTTACTTGTATCATATATAATATTTAATTATTTATACATCTCAATGAATTATAGTAGCTTTAATATTAAAAAGATATTTAGTGTTGTATGGAATCAGTGGGATACACTTGTAGGTTGGAATATAGAATTGGCTAAACTAATAATAAAGTCTATATTTTCAGAAAGTATACTGAAAATGATTATTATAGGGTATTTTATAAGTAAAATCCTATTAAATCAGGATGTTTTTGAAAAAATAAAATATTTTATGACACAAATTAAAGAAATA
Organism: Clostridium sp.; assembly: GCF_051278035.1. Taxonomy (GTDB): domain Bacteria; phylum Bacillota; class Clostridia; order Clostridiales; family Clostridiaceae; genus Clostridium_AD. The sequence goes on along the minus strand of NZ_JBNMNU010000267.1, from coordinate 853 downwards.
AATTATAAAGACTTTTCTATAAAGACACAAGAAGCAAAAGCTGAAGAAGAAATTAAAGAAAAGGAAATAGAAAATATAAGAGAAGAAGAACAAACCGGACATTTAAAGTCACATGAGGCAAAGGATAAAATTAGAGATGCTGAACTCGAGAAAGAAATAATTGCACTTATAATAGATAATAATAAATTAGTAAAATATATCGATAGATTTGTTAATAAAAATTCTTCATCTATTATAATACCTCTTAATTTATTTCCCAAAAAATTCAGTTTAACTGAAATAGATAAATTATTTAATTATGAAATTGGAACTGGTTCTGTTAAGCTATTTGGATTGAAAAAAGACAGAATTGGGTTAGTTACTAATGTATTTAATAGATTACTTGACAAAGGAATAGTTTATTTAGCATAATAGGGGTTTTAATAAATAACGCATATATCATAAATTTAATTTTTATTACAATAAGGTTTGAGGTTAGTATAAAAATGCGCTCAGCGCTTAACGAAAGCAGGCATAAAGATTGGAAGCAAGTTATGTGTTACTAATTAAGGAAGTTGTTCTTGGTTTATGTTAACTTCATTGACAGGGGCGTGCACCTTTTAGCGGAACCCCCTACAATTTAGCAATATTAATATCACAAGCTTCATTAAAAACTCGCTAAATTGTATCAAAATCATAGTCATTAGACAGTAAAACCCACAACTAATTAATTAGTTGTGGGTTTTCTTAGTGTGCCAGGCATGGCAATTAACTAGGTGGTGAAAGTCCACTGTGGGGGTCTGTAGTTACCAACCACTAGCTGAAGACAAGGTATCCACCGTGAGGTGTGAGCTGGAGGAAGTCCTAGGCAAAG
>NZ_JBNMNU010000266.1:0-3959 GCF_051278035.1 Clostridium sp. | reverse complement strand
CTGCATAAGCTGAACCTACAAGAGCATCTACTAAGTTAGCATTTGTTCCTTTTGCAAGGAATATTTTGCTGTAATCAGGTGCGAATTTAGCTAAAATTGCTGCATTTGTTTCATATCTATTAGCACCAGAGAGTCTTGTAGCATTTCCTACAATTGCTTCACTTAGAACTGTTGTTCCACCAACTGCATAAACAGTGTTTCCTGCAATGTAAGCTTTTTGTTCTGCTGTTAAGCCAGTTCTGTTATTAACAAGTAATATTGGCATTCCTTTGTTAGCTGCTATTGCTGATACTGAAAGAGCATCTGCTGAAGCTAGTCCATTTGCAACAACTACTTCTGTAGAAGTTGTTCCGAATGCTGCTTTTGCTATTTCTAAAGAAGTTTCAAATCTATCTGCTCCTGATACACGTTCAACAGTTACTCCTGTTGCTTTTAATTCTGATTCTACAACTCCTGAAACAGCACTAGTACCACCAACGATAGTAACTTTTTTAACTCCGAGTCTTGCAAGCTCTTCTAAAACTCCATCTGGAATTGCATCAGTTTTTGTTAATAGAATAGGTGCTTCTCCCATTTTGTATGCTAAAGGTGCAGCTGCAAGAGAATCTGCCATATTCTTATTCTCTCCTGAAGCGATAATTACGTTATCTGATGAATCTTTTTCCCATCCAGCTTGTACAATTTCTAGGGAAGTTTTGTATCTATCTAGTCCAGATAATTGTGTGGATGTAGCAGCTGAAGCTACTTGTGGTATTGTAACCATTGTAGCGAGCATTGCCACGGATAACGATATTGATAATGAATTTCTTGTATTGTTGAACATAATTTTATGTCCCCTTTCTAATTTTTTTTTAAAGATCTAGTACTTGGTAAGTTTTTTATGAATAACAAGTTATTACTCTTCTATATATTTATACCCTTAAACTCAATGATTTTCAATAAAGTATTAATGGATATATAGTAAATGATTATGGTTAATGTATAATTATAGAATGTAGATCAACACAGGAAGACTGCATTAAAATTAACAATAATTATTGGTTTATGCTATAATGTACTTATATAAAATTAAAAATTTATAACAATAAATATTAGTGCGTTAATTAATTAGGAGGATTTTAATATGAAAAAGGATGAAGGTGTAGTAACGTTACCAAATGAGAGAGTAAATATAGAAATGCATTTAAATGAACATGATACAGGAGTTATGTCAGATTTTCAAAAGGAATTTATAAGTGACGAGTTATCTGCACTTCCAGCTCTAGAAGATGGACAAGTATCTATAGATGGTGTATATACCTTTGACATGGAAGATAAAATTGAGGTTAGTGTTTACCTTCGAAATGGCTTATCAAAGCAGATTAATTTTGATAAAGTTCCACTAGTAATTACAAATAAAAATGGCGAGGTGCTTGCAAAACAAGTTATGGAGATGCGTAAATTTGGGACATTACCTCCACTTTCTGCAAGACCATATAAAGTTTATTTTGATAAGGCAAACCTATTAGTAAGTGAAATTCCAATGAATGATTGGCAAATACAATTTGATAAATCTATTACTGCAATGCATACACTAAAGGTTGAGTTTGAAGATATGGCAGAAGATATGGATTCTGATTTGAAAAATAGCCTTATACTGTTCCTAAGTAAATTACCTTTAATAAAATATGGAGATGTAAATATTCAGTTATTTAGAGCAATAAAGAGGACGGATAACTCGATTTTTATGACTTTTGTAATTAGTAATGGTTGTGATAAAATTATAAAATTAGAGAAATTACCAATATTAATTGAGGATGAACAAGGAGAAACTGTGGTTAAGGGAATATTTGAGTTTGAAAATGTAAGTGTAAATAATCATAAAGCTAAAGCTTATGATTTTATTATAACTAAAGACTATATTCTTAATAAGGATTTCAATTTAGATAATTGTAAAGTATATTTCAAAGATTAGTAAAATAAAATTTAATAACATAAATGAACCACCAAAATTCACATATATTTTGGTGGTTTTTATTTGTTTAAAATTAATTTGAGTTCTTCTAAAGGTAGCTTATATAAAACATTCATTGTATGATTGTTATGTAGGTGGTACAATATAAAATGATAGTTTTAGCGATGAAAATATTCGTATGGAGGAGAGTACTTTAATGAACAACTTAAAAAAACAAATACTAAACAAGACAAATATAGTTTACGCTCTAATAACCTTAATGATGTTATCTACAATAGCAATTATTGCTCCAGTTACAACACAATTAAATGTTGTGATTTTAGCATGGGGAGCATTATATTTCATGTATGATTTTGTTAAAGAAAAAAACTGTACAAAATCTAGATACTCAAAATTTTTAATAATTTATATGGTACTGTTTTTAATAAGTATCATAATTAACAATAATGCAAATCTAATAGGAAACTTAAAAACATTTGGATATACGGGTTTGCTTCTATTTGTCTTATATTCCTATACAAAAGATTTATCAGAAAAAACAATGCAGTCTGAACTGTATAATATCAATACAATAATAATAATAATAAGCTCCATAATAGCATTTGCTTCATTAATAACATTTATATTCTTAATTCAATTTACATATATGGATACACCACAAGGGTTTGTATATCCTAGGCATCCTGCATTGTGGGGATTCTATAGTAATCCCAATTCTGGTGGAATGGTTGCAGTAGTTTCTCTGATTGTTACATTCTTCAACATATATTTATGTAATAAATTACATGTTAAAGTACTTAGCAAGAGGAAGAAATATTATTACTATTCGAATATACTAGCACAGTGGTTATGCCTAATTCTTAGTAATTCAAGAGGAGTTTTAGTATCACTAGAAGCCTTTGTTCTCTTTTCTTCATTTTATTTATTTTTTAATATTTTAAAAGAAAAGAAAAAATTTGATAAATTTAAAAGAATAATTATATCATTATTATTAACCGTCTTTATTTTCTTAACATTTAACCTAACAGTTTCTGCCTCTAAATTGGGACTAGCATATATACCAAATTCCATTCAAAGGATTTTTAATAGTGAACAATTTGAAATTGATAATAATAGCCTAGTACTAGAGCGTGACATTGTAGAGGGTGATGTTACATCAGGTCGGATGGAAATATGGAAATATGGATTAATTACGTTAAAGCTTAACCCTCTTTTTGGACAAGGTCCAAAAAATATTGCTTTAGCAAAACATAGACTATATCCTAATAATACAACTTTTTATATAACTACAAATAATATGCATAATGGATATATACAGATACTTTTATCAAATGGGATTCTAGCATTTATTGCGTTTATGGGTTTTTTTATATTAATTGTAAAGGATTCGTTTACGTTTCTATTTAGCGAAAATATTAAAGCTTCTAAAAATAAGAAGAATTTTGTATTCTATATAGTTGGGCTAATATTAGCTATTGCAGTGTATGGAATATTTGAGAATGCAATTCTCTTAACTGGAAGTTATATAACAACGATTCTATGGGTATACCTAAGCTACTTATCTAAAAACCTGGATAACAATCTGAGCAAATAACAAGAGAGAAGCATCAAAAATTTGGTGGTTCTTTTTTGTTAACTACAATACAATTGAGTGCTAATGGGAGATGATATTATCAAAAAAAAATATTTTATTTCAATATATATAAGCTGCATGTTAGTATTTTTACTGTTACAAAGTATGGATATTTATGTACAAGCTTCTACACTAAATACATTAGCAGAAAACGCACCATCAAATGCTATTAGTGTAGAAGTGGGTGAGAGTTATACAAAGACAGTTACAACCGGTGAAGAGTTATGGTTTAAAGTAGATCCTTCAGAAATTGTTAATACTAAAACTCATATTAAATTTGAAGTTAAGGGGATAAGCTATTATATAAGTATCTATAATAATATAAATAATGCTAATAATGGTAAAACACATAGTGATTATTCAAATAAAGCT
>NZ_JBNMNU010000265.1:0-3980 GCF_051278035.1 Clostridium sp. | reverse complement strand
CCTTTAACAAATGAGTTTAAACAAATTGATACTAATATACAACAGGGGTTACAAACAAAAAATGAAAATATTTTATATACTAAGAATATAACGCAGGATGAGGCTAATAAAATTAAAGCTGTTTTAAATAAATCTGAATCAATGAAAAAAGTAAATATTGGCATGACTAAAACTTTAGCTAAGCAAGAATATAAAGTATATAAGGATAGCGAAAAGATAAAACGTATAAATCCACTAATAACACTTTTAGATAATGGAACTATAACTGAGACTCAAGCTGAAAAAATTTTAATGAAACAAATAAAAATAGTGAATGATAGAATGATTAAAAATAAAAAAGTGTAAATAATTATAGCTATAGTAAAATGGATGGAGAAAGAACTATGGCTAAGAAGAAATGTGAGAAAATATATATAAATCGAAATAGCGCCATATGTTATTTTTAACATATGGCGCTAAATTTATTAAAGTATAAAAGTTGTTTTTTACTGAAAATTAAAGATTAAATGAAGTTTTGTGAAACTAAGTATTTAGTATTATTTATCCTTAGATTCCCATTTAAAACCTGCATTTTTTAGATTTTCTAGTATTTCTAATACTTGTTCATGAGTAAGATTATCAGGGTAAATACTTTTATCTATTTCAATTTTAATGTCATTATTGTAAGCATTGTCCTGTGCTATTATTCCTAATCTATTATCTGTTCGGCCCAGGAGGTAATCTGTAGAGCATTGTAAATAATCAGCTATTTGCTTAACAAAATCTACTTTAGGTTCTCGTAAATTATTTTCATAACGGCTCAGAGTTGCCTTTGTAGTTTTCAAATCTTCAGCCATTGTTTCTAATGTAACATGTATTCTGTTTCTTTCAGTCTTTAATCGATCACCGAATGTTACCAAATGAATCACCTCCATAGTAAATATTATACAAGATATATATGACATCAAAAGAAATATTACCAAATATATAAAAATATTGAATAATTTATTGACTTGTTACCGATATGGCAATATAATTAAGTTACCAAATGAATAAAATTACTTTTGTAAGGTGGTGAGCTGATGGCAGTTAATTATGAGTTAAAAGTTTTAAGTGCCGAAAATAACAAACATGTTGTGGTATTATTTTGCGGATATAAAATATAAACATACTGGTAACTTAAGGATTATAGAAATTGAGATGCATAGTATATTTTGATTCAATAATTCGAGGGGTATAAAGGGAGGATTTAACAATGGCTAAATATAGACAACTGTATACTGAGTTCTGGAGTGATGGGTTTGTAATGGATTTGACACCTGAGGAAAAGTTTTTTTATCTTTATTTACTGACTAATTCAAAAACTAGTCAGTGTGGTATTTATGAACTTCCAAAACAGATCATAGTTACTGAAACTGGATACAATAGAGAAACTATAGACAAGCTTCTTAAAAGGTTCTGTGAGTACAATAAGATAGCTTACTGTGATGAAACAAAAGAAATCATGATTTTAAACTGGATAAAATTCAATCCACCAAACAACAGCAATGCAATTAAATGCGTAAATAAAGAGTTAAGTAAAGTGAAAAACTTCAAGTTTATTGAGATACTTTATCTGCAGTGCGGAGTGCAGGAGTTAGAGGTGGATAAAATATTTGAGGGGCTTTATAGGGGCTTACAAGGGGGTACTAAGGATACTCCGAATATTAAATCATTATGTGATGAAAAATCCTGTGATAATCAGAAAACTGAGGAAAATCAGTGTTTTCAACCATTAAATGCTATTGAGGCAAGGGGCTATGAAGGGGCTTATGAGGGACTACCAAGTAATAGAATAAGAAGTAATAAAGAAGAAATAAAAAGTAATAAGCAAAAAGCAATAAATAAAGAAGAAGAAGTAAGAAGCACTAAAAATAATTCTGCTTCTGACATTTCAGGTGTAATTAAAGTTTTTGAAAATAATATCCATTTACTGTCACCACTAGAACATGAAAAGCTAATGGACTTTACACGTGATGTAAGCTGTGATGCTGTTATTATGGCAATTGAAGAGGCAGTATATTATAACGCTAGAACTATTAAATATATAAGTAAAATATTGAACTGCTGGATAAGCAGAGGTATTAAAACTGCAGATGGTGTACGAGCTTATCAAAGGGAATGGGATAATAAAAAGAACTCATCTCCAAATGAAAATAGAAAAAAGGGTGCTTTCTGTGATTATGACCAGAGACAATATGATTTTAATGAGCTTGAGAAGAAGCTATTAGGGTGGAGTGAGCCTGAGTAGAAAGTTTATTTAAAAAGTGGACAAGATGTTGATCATTTTAACATATTAGAAAGGATGGTGTGTATTATGGAAAATCTAGTTAGCAGAGCTAAAACTAATGAGGGTGAAGCTACAGAAGAACTAACAGGAAGTTTCAAATATCTAATATTCAAGGAGGCGACAAGGTATCACATTCCAGGGTATGATTTATCGGATCTTGTCCAACACGGATATTTATCAGTGTTAAAAGCTATAGCTATGTACAAGCTAGGAAGCAACAGTTTTAATGGGTACTGTATTAACTCTATAAAAATGAACTATAAAGCTCTTTTAAAAGGGCAGATAAAGCATTATAGGGAAGTCCCAAATAATGACATGCTAGATTTTGATCTTTCAGGTAATTATGAATTCACCCTAGAGGATGAGGTTATAGCTTTTGACGAAGTAAAAAAACTATATGCCGCGATTGAAACGCTTGAGCCATTAGAGAGAGAAATAATAGAAAAATATTATATTTTGGACAAATCACTAGGAGAAATAGCCTGTGATAGTGATAAAAGCTACCATCAATTTGCAAGACTTAAGAAAAAAGCCCTAAAAAAACTAAAGGCCCTTATATAAATTTATATATTTCAATAAATTTTCGCACAAAACTTTTACGATGCATATATACTAAGTGGAAAGAAAATGAAGGAAGGAGTGATTCAAATGGCAGTTGTATCAACAAAGGTATCCAGTGCACTAAAACTTACTATGAAGGTAGGAGTTGACATCAAAGGTAATGACAAATATGCAACAAAGAGATTAAGTAAATTAAAAGTAGCTGCAGTAGACGCAGATCTATTTGCTGTGGGAGAAGCTATCTCAAACCTCAAAACTTATCCATTATTTAGATTAGACAGAGAAGATCAATTCAACTTAGTTAGTGAATAGTAGTTCCAATTTAAAATTGAAACTTCAATCAAACAATTAAAAGGAGGGAAAAGGATATGCATAAATTAGTTATGAGATTTTTAACAGATACAGAAGGTAAATATTTTACGTTAACTGTATCTGACATTAAGGCTGATGGAGAGGGTGTTCCAACTGTTACAGAAGAAGAGGCAAATTCACTTATGGATTTAGTCATTGCTAGCAACATTTTCGAATCAGCGAATGGTAACTTAATTGGCAAGAAAGATGCCAAAGTAGTTTCTACGGATACTAGTATAATTGATGTAGCTTAGAAAATTAGTGCCCTTAAAAAGGGCGCTTTTTTTCTGTTATTACTTGATTTACATTTCAATAAAATTGTGTCTTAATAATTTAATTTAACTGCTTATCATCTTTATCATATGCCTTTATATTTTGGAATAAATTCTTATTACCAAGTAACTGAAACCAAAATATATTACCATCTTTCTCTTTAATAATTGTGTTAATTAAATCATTTGATAAAGTGATTTTAGTTATATTTGGATTAAATATTTTTCCCATTGCTAAAAAAAATTTTATACCATCTGGAGTTTCAACTTCTAAACCAGCAGCCATATAAGATGGTGGTTTTTTGTCTGACTCAAAATCAGTAAGTGATGTAATTCTGTTAAATGTCCAGCTATCTTCGTCTTTACCCATATATGCCAGACCCAAAGCTTTATAAGAAGTGAAGAATATCATTTTACTTTCACCAATTGTTTTTTCGTAAAGTATATCTTGCAAAGATAACCCTTCGCTTTGGAATCCTTGTTCGATT
>NZ_JBNMNU010000264.1:0-3987 GCF_051278035.1 Clostridium sp. | reverse complement strand
TTATCACAGTCAATGTCTCGTAGAGGTAACTGTTGGGACAATGCCCCTCAGGAATCATTTTTTGGACATATGAAAGATGAGATAGATTTAAAGTCCTGTACTACTCTTGAAAATGTTAAGAAAATGATAAATAGGTATATCACATATTATAATAATTATAGATACCAGTGGAACTTGAAAAAGATGGCTCCTGTACAATACAGAAACCATCTCTTAGCTTGTTAGCACTTTTTTTTAGAGTGTCCTTCCTATAGGTACCAGTTTAATATAATCAGTTGTTTTTATTATATAGACCAGCTGCAAATGTATTCCCAGTCATTTGGCGCATTTATATTTTTTATTTCTTGCCACGTACCTTTTAACCCAAGCTCATTTGCAGATAATTCAAAATGGCATTTGGCTATTCCAATATCATTTTTCTGCATATCATAACCGGTTACTCCATAGCCTTTTGTTCTACAAAGGAAAAAGTGATATACATTCTTATCCTTTATAATTCTCCAAGGTTGTTTATTTGAAGCAGAAGGTCCGAGTCTTACCATCTCTAATGGCACAGCATATTGTCCCACGTTATCTTCATTTAGTGGCACTAAACTATCTGCTTCAAAAAACAATTCACTCCATGGTTTTCGTTTATTAGCACCAATAACTGCTCTCATAGCCGATTCAAAAACTCTAGGCTTTTCTTTTTTTATCCCTACAGGAGAAACAATGGGTATGACTTCATTATCAAGTAAATTCATCTTCTGTTCAAAATTACCCTTATTAAAAGTTCCACCAAGCCAACATGTTTGAAGTCCCAACTCCGTTGCGAAAAGCACAATTTTTTCGAATAAATACCCAAATTCAAGTGCATCTTTTTCTTCTTTATCTAATATTCCAATAATAAATGAATTAGCACCCGATATAATCCCATATGTCCCTAATTTTTTTGCTTTCCCACCATCATTATCATTATTTTGTATGAATATAACCCTAGCCCTTAATTTTGTTTCTTCATTAATTTTTGTAATATAATCCTTTAGCTTTTTAAGGGTTATACTATCAATATTTTTTTGATCATATGATCTGCTTGATGTCCTCATTTTTATAAGTTCAATAACTGACTTTTGAAATTCCATACTTACTCCTTTTAAGTTATTATTGAGTTTAGGCATTGTGATACCAATGAACTGCACCTAATTGCGGTTCTATACTTTTTTTGTTTATTAACTGATGTTAAATTTCTATGTAACTCGAATTACAAATTTATTTAAAAATAGTATACCATATTTATACATTGAGTAGCTTAGTTAAACCGTCTTTATCCACAATGCTATGGTGAAATAGCTACTTATCCACAAAATAGCTATTACTATTGTGTACATTTCCTTCACGCATAAGTCCCCTCCAAAGTGTTTATTCCCGTAAAATATTTTTCAACTGTCTGTTTATAGCGTCTGAATCAAAGTCCTTATACCACTGCCCCCGAGCCCACTGTTGCATGTTTTCATGTTCAATATGATTAGAATTAGCCATGATTTCTAAAAATTCTTTATATCCATAAATACCACCAACATCTTCTGGTGGTGCATTGCCTTCACCCATTAAACAGGTTGGATAGTTTTTATCATAATCCGTATTAACGCCTTGTATAGTGATTTCATGCTCCCAGTTGTCACCGTAGTCGTAACGATAAACTATTGTATACTGCTGCTTAATATATTCGGAAAGATTAACCTCAGAATCCAAGAGTATTGGGCACTCCTCCAGCGTTTCATAAATTTCTTCAAATTCACTAATAACATTTAGTATACTTTTGCCCTCCTTATCAAAAATGTTAAAGTTGTACAAATGATAGTTTTTCCAATCAAAAGAAACTTGCAGTATTTCATGAAGCTGTTTGAAGGTAATATCTACAGGTGTTATAATCCTTCTCCATGCGATTTCGGGATATAATTTAAGTTTAACTATTAAGTCCACTGCCTCACACCTAACTACTTCTTCACCAGCAAATAGTCTAAGATCCTTGCTTAAAAATATATATGGATAGCTGTAGCCAGATTCCTTGCTAATCTTTATGATGTCATAATTCAATATTGCGGTAGCTGAGGTTTGAAAAAGTTCACTCAAATCTAATATATCTTCAACTGCTTTTACAAGCTCACATGCTTTATTGAGCCGTGCTACATATTTTGCCCCTCTTGTTTTAGAATAAATTAATTCTCCCCCACTTTTTAAATACCGCTCTATGATTTCGTCCTTAATTTTTTCCTCTATCAAACATCTTTTAATTCCCAGAATGAGCAGTCCATTTAAATTTTTAAAGTCCTTTGCTTTAAGTCCATAAAGTACAAATCCAAATCGATTACTGTCATTTACCATCACAATTGTCTTTCTTCTATTCACCGTTATCAAATGCACACTCCAACAAAATAAATCGCTCGCTCCCGTTTCATTTTGAAGCACTATCCCCAAAGTATCTTGCAGTTTTTTTGTACAACATATTTGCATCTTTATCTCTCCTTACCCATCACTCAAGAAATTCACTCGAAGAGCGATACCATTTATGTATTTAATATTATTATACCTCAAATACCATTTCATCTTCTACAACTACTATATTGGGGTTATGCGAAAACGAAGAATATAATTCCTCAAATTTATCTACATTCCAGTTTGGGTTTATGTGGATAAGTCCAAGCTTTTGTATTTTATACTTACTTAGCATATCGTTGATCTCCTCAAAAGAACTGTGATCTTTGCTGCCTTCGTTTGCTATAGTCCAGCATTCATGAAGTAGCAGTTTTGTACCTTGTGCTTCTTTAAATGTATTTTCAAGAATAGTGGTATCCGTACTGTAATGAAGATGATCTCCAAGTGATATTCCAAAAGATTTGCCAGAATGAATTTGCGGCGTTATTTTTATAGGAATATTACCAATTTTAAAGCCTTTCAAATCATAATCCATCATTCTTACTTCACTCGCAAACTTATCTATAGTAAATGGGAAGAAAGGAGGCGTTATAAACCTTGATATAACATCTTGACACCCGGTAAATCCTAGCTCTTTACCAGGGCCGTAAATATTGAGTCTTTTTTCTTTGCTCCAGTTACCTATATAGCTGAGCCCAATTAAATGATCTAAATGATAATGACTATATATTATATTTATTTCTTCATATTTATTTAAAATATCTAGGTGATTTGATAACCTGCTTAAGCCACTACCGGTATCAAGAATTATTAAGCTTTCCCCTGTATCCACTAGATAACTAGCAGTATGCCTACTCTCCGTTGGAATCCAGCCTCCACTTCCAAGTGTAACTAACTTCATAATTTATCCCCTTTCATTCTATGCTTAATACTATTATACCAAACCAAGGTAAATAATAACCTTCCATTCAGAAAGGTCTAAAAAAAGTCTAGAAAAATAATATTCTAAGATATCTGAAAATTTTAAAGGACAAAAAAACAGTAGATGAAATTCATTTACTGTTTTTTAAGTCAATTTATTAATTGAAAGTACAATTATTATTGGTTTTGTTAATGAAGAATTAGAAAAGACATCCCCTTTAGCATTTTCAGATATTATGTTAATTCTAATATTTTTCCCAAGAAAAACTTCAAGTCTGGATAACAAATATTAACGATTTTATTATTTTTATCTGTTTCAATTTCAATATTAATAGATATTTTATCAGAAGTTCCTGGCATTTGATCTATAGCAATTTTTTTTATTTCATCTTTATTTGCAAATAAACTCTCAGTAAGTAATTTGCCGCAATTTTTACAAAAGATAGTTTTATTACCTATAGCCCCTAGGTACTGTTTGCATTTATTACATTTCATAATCATATAGATTCCCCCCTATTATAAACTGAGCTTTCACGGAAACTCCTTAGCTCCTGTGATTACTCATTTTTAGTATCATTAATTTTTGTTGATTCCCCCACTTTTTTTGCATAAAACACTTGACATGTCCGTAAAATTTTGCGGTCCTCCTAT
>NZ_JBNMNU010000263.1:0-3992 GCF_051278035.1 Clostridium sp. | reverse complement strand
ATAAAAAAACTAATTTCTATTAGCAAGCAAGATTCATCCAATATATTCATTCTGTTGTTTTCTATAAATTTTTCAAATGTATTTTTTAAGTTTTTTTAAAGCTTTATTTTTAATCCGCACGTAGTCATAATAATGATTGTCACCTTTACCATCACAAGCTATTTCCTTAAGACTCTCCTGAAGAAGGTAAAATCTCTCCACAATGTCCTTTTCAAAGGGGGTTAGTTTTTCTAAGGCGTCATAAAGCCTCTTAACTTCATCGTAAGCGATCACTTCATCCTCTAAGGTGAAACTATATTCCACAGCTGCATTTTGACGTGCAGGCTCAGCATTGGGCACTTCTCTGTAGTGCTTTATCTTTCCTTTTAAAAGAGCTTTAAAATTAGTTCTAATAGAATGTATACAGTACCCATCAAAAGTATTGCTACCAAGTTTATAAAGATTCACTGCTTTTATAACGGAAAGATACCCTTGCTGAACCAGGTCTTCAAATTCATAAGAAGGTATGTAGTAATTAGTAGCTAACCTAATTATTAAAAACTTATATCTTTCAATAATATCCATTAAAGATTTTCTGTCCCCATTCTTTGCTTTTTCAACTAAACTCTCCAGAATAAACACCACCCTTTTTTATTTACATACCCATTATACATTTTTTTCAATAATTGGTAAATAATTTTTTATTTTTTTTAATTATTTTAAAATTGGTGTATAAAAAATAACGATCAATAGAAAACAGCTCATAAATAATAATTCCAAAAAATGTAATTACATAAATTACCAATATACTTATTTCTATAGATGTATTGCTAATCTGACACAAGCTTGTTGTGTCAGATTGAAAATGGCTTGATATCTAGCTTTGCAAAAAAATGTAAATTACCAATTGACTCTAATCTGACATATTGACTATTTTTTAATTGTTGTGTAATATAAGAACTGGGAATTCTAATTTCTTACAATGTATGATATAAAAACAACCTAAAGAGCTAATGTATAAGACAATATTTTACAAGCTAAGCTATGAAATTTACGCTTGTTAAATGTTTAACAAGGTGTTAACGAGAGGAAGAGATAAAATGAAAGCTGTAGAGCCAATAAGAGATATAAGAACAATAAGAATTATGAGATCGTATTTAAGAGACCAGAGTTTTCGAAATGAGCTTTTATTTATTTTGGGGATAAATGTTGGGCTTAGAATAAGTGATATTTTAAAATTAACATTTGATGATGTGATGAACTTCAAAACTATGAGAGCTAAAGAATATGTAATTATCACAGAAAAGAAAACATCAAAAACCAAAAAGTTTTATATAGGGTCCATAGTAAGTAAACTTATTGAAGGCTACGCGAATACTTTAGATGAAGTCGTTCCAGAAATGTATGTGTTTTGTAGTAAGAAAGCAAAAAATAATCCAATATCTCGCCAACATGCCTGGTATATATTAAACTATGCTGCTGAAATGATAGGAATAGTTGAGAGGGATTTTAAAGGAAATATAATATCCGGAGAAGTTGGGACCCATACTATGCGAAGTGCGACTTGTTTCTAAGTGAAAAGCTTAGACTAATTAGTTGATTGAATTCAAAAATTAGAACTGTTATAACAAAAAGTAGAATGATAGGGTAACGCCTTGAAATGCTTTCTCTAAGTCTCCGACTAGCGTGGTGGTGAATAAACACCTAAAGGTTAGAAGCTCGGTGAAGTCGGCTGAGAGTACACCGTAAGTAGAAGAAATATTATACCTACACGAATAGCGAACCAGAGGTGGTCGAGTGTATGATAGGCCGGGAGTCTATAAAATATTTATGGTTAGGAAGTTCATAAGAACTGACGAAATTGGGAATGTACGGGTCTTTATAGTGAATACTCAGAAATGGGTATAACACATATGTGTTAGTGAGTGTGGATGAGTAAGATTTTCTTATATGAAAATCCATATAATGTTACAGGCATTATCAAGCTTACAAGGCTTATACCAATGACCTAAGGATATATGATAAAGATAGTAATAACGGAACAAGGGAAGCTTGGAATACGGAGGGTTTATTCCCCATGAAGTAGTGATAAGGAAAACACACGTATAACTTATCTTAATCCAAGTGAAAGTGGTGGCATAAAGCTACAATGGATTCTGTAACGGTATCCTAGCAATAGCCACTAGACAAATTGTTATTTGAAAATTAAATACTGAATAATTCAAGGTTCGAGTAAGACTAAGAGAAATGAAACACCGTGAGGGGTAGTAATTGACTTGAAGGAAAACTTTAAATTAGAGAAAAGACAGAAGTTAAGAAATAATGAATATTATAATATGCAAGACGTATTTGACAATCTGTATAAAGATTCTAAGGAAGGCAAAAGATTTACCAATCTACTGCAATATATAACCTCGAAGCAAAATATCCAATTAGCATATAGGAATATTAAAAGTAATAAAGGTTCAACTACTGTTGGAACGGATAATAAAGATATCTCCTATTTTAAAGCTATGGATAGTAATAAGTTTACTAAACTTATACAAAGCAAGTTTGCAAACTATCACCCTAAAAGTGTGAGAAGAGTGGAAATACCTAAACAAGGCTCTAACAAAACTAGACCTTTAGGTATTCCATGTATAGATGATAGAATAATGCAACAATGTATTGTTCAAGCATTAGAGCCAATATGTGAAGCTAAGTTCCATAATCATAGCTATGGTTTCAGACCAAATAGGTCTACAAAACATGCTATTAGTCGATGTATGTCTCTTATAAATGCATCTAAATTACATCATGTTGTAGATATAGACATAAAGGGTTTCTTTGATAATGTTAATCATGCAAAGTTAAAAAAACAATTATGGAATATAGGTATACAAGATAAGAGCTTACTAAGCATCATTGGTAAAATACTTAAATCAGAGATACAAGGTGAAGGAATTCCCACAAAAGGAACGCCCCAAGGGGGTATAATTAGTCCTCTATTATCTAATGTAGTATTAAATGAGTTGGACTGGTGGATAAGTTCTCAATGGGAAACCTTTGAAACAAAACATCAATATGCTTGTAGACATAAGTATAGAGCGATAAAAACAACTAGCTTAAAAGAAATATTTGTAGTAAGGTACGCTGATGATTTTAAGATATTTTGTAGAGATTATAAAACAGCACAGAAAATTTTTAATGCCACAAGGTTATGGTTAAAAGAAAGATTGGACTTAGATATAAGTCCTGAGAAGTCCAAAGTAACCAACATTAGAAAAAATTATACAGAGTTTTTAGGATTTAAACTTATGGCTAAGCCTAAAAAGAATAAATACGTGTGCCAAAGCCATATGAGTGACAAGGCTATAAAAAGCACAACTCAAAAAATTAAAAGGCAGATTAAAAATATTCAAAGAAATATAACACCACAACAAGTAAACAGATTGAACTCAATTATCTTAGGAAGTCACAACTATTACCGTTGTGCCACCTATGTTAACCTTGACTTCAACAAAATTAATTTCTTAGTCCTAAAGACCTTTTATATTAGACTACGAGCCAGAATGACACACAAACTATGTCTTACTGAAACATACCATAGGTTATATGGAGATTATAATGGGAAACCAAATACAATACACGGAGTCTCTATTTTCCCAATATATGGTTGCAGAACAAAACCTCCAATGAACTTTAGGCGAGAAATATGTAATTATACAAAGGAAGGTAGGGAGCATATCCATGCAAGTTTAGGTGGAAAATATTCTATGCATATAGAATACTTACTACGTAACCAAATGGGTAACAATACCACCGAATATAACGACAATAGATTATCTCTTATGGCAGGTCAAAGAGGGATATGTTACATAACAAAAGCCTCTCTAATTCCTTGGAAAATGGAATGCCATCACAAGAAACCTAAACACTTAGGTGGAACTGATGAATATAAGAACCTTGTATGGTTAAGTACCGATGCTCATAAATTAGTACATGCAACCAAACAAGAGACCATCAATAAGTAT
>NZ_JBNMNU010000262.1:0-4067 GCF_051278035.1 Clostridium sp. | reverse complement strand
GATATAGAAGTTTCAAGTACTATAATTTTTTTAGGAAAAACTGTATAGAAACATGAGAGAGTTGAAATGATAAATTGCTGATAATCAGCATGAGTGCCCCAGTTTTTAAGCATAAAATAATCCTCCTATTAAAACATGTCTTTAGGAGGAGGACTTCAAAATTTTACAGACTTGTCAAGTGTTTTATGCGAAAAAAGTGGGGGAATCAACAAAAATTAATGATACTAAAAATGAGTAATCACAGGAGCTAAGGAGTTTCCGTGAAAGCTCATATAAATAAAGGGGGAATTGAAATGGAACAAAATAAAAAGAAAAATGGTCTTTTAAAATGCCAGATACTTATGTAATTATATTTTTTGTTGTTTTAATGGCGGCATTATTAACTTATGTCTTACCTTTAGGTAGATTTGAGGTTAATTATAAAGCTTATGATGTAAGCGACAAATTGATTGCAGAAGTTGCAGATGGAGAAAGTGCTTCTTTTACATTAGATAGCAAAAACTATGTTATTGACGCCTCAGGTGATGAAACATTGTTACTTGAAGAAGGGGTAGAAGAACCACTCGGAGAAATAAATAAGGGTAAGGCTAGGGCCTTAGAAATAAAAGATGGAGATAAGCTATCATTTAAGGTAGTACAGGAATATGGAAAATTTGTTTCAGAGGGAGAAAGAAAAGGGATTAGTTTATTTGAAAGTGGTGGAGATGTAGGTTTTCTTAACTATATGTTTGAAGGTCTTGTAAAAGGCGACAAGTGGGGAAGCGCAGTAGGTGTTATAGCATTTATTTTAGTTGTTGGTGGTGCATTTGGAATTATACTCAAAACTGGTGCTGTAGAGGCCGGTATTCTTTCAATGATAAGTAAAATTAAAGGCAAAGAGGTTATACTTATACCAGTAATTTTCGCGCTATTTTCACTAGGTGGTGCTGTATTTGGCATGGGTGAAGAAGCAATTCCTTTTGCTATGATTATTGTACCGCTTGTAATAGCAATGGGGTATGATGCAATAGTTGGTATCATGATTACTTACGTTGCAACGTCATGGATGAATCCGTTTAGCGTAGCTATTGCCCAAGGAATAGCAGGTATACCAGTATTATCTGGTGCAGGATTTAGAATGATTTTATGGGTAGTATTCACTGCAATAGGTATAGCATATACATGGTTTTATACTAAGAAAATTAGAAAAAATCCAACGTCGTCAGTAGCTTATGAGTCAGATGCTTTTTATAGAGATGATTTTAAAGGGAAAGATATTAAGGATGTTAGGTTTATATTTGGGCATAAATTAGTTCTTGTTACCATATTACTCGGGATTATATGGGTTGTATATGGCGTTAGTAAATATGGTTTCTACATTCCAGAGATTGCAACAATATTCTTTACCATGGGACTTGTTTCAGGTATTATTGCTGTAATATTTAAACTTAATAATATGAGCGTAAATGATATTTCAATTTCCTTCAAAGAAGGAGCAAAAGATTTAGTTGGGGCTGCACTCGTAGTAGGTATGGCACAGGGTATCATTTTAGTACTTGGAGATTCGTCTCCTGTAAATAACTCTGTTTTAAATACTATTCTTAATGGCATGGGATCTACACTTAGTGGTTTATCATCAGGATTTAATGCTTGGTTTATGTTTATATTCCAATCAGTATTTAACTTCTTTGTAGTTTCCGGATCAGGTCAAGCAGCTATAACTATGCCACTAATGGCACCACTTGCAGATATTGTAGGTGTAAGTAAACAAGTTGCAGTACTTGCTTTCCAATTAGGTGATGGATTTACAAATCTAATCGTTCCAACTTCAGGTTGCCTCATGGCAGTACTTGGTGTTGCAAGATTAGACTGGAGTAAATGGGCGAGATTCCAGATTAAATTCCAAGCAATATTAGTCGTACTATCTTCAATTGTAATGTTTGTAGCTGTAGCAATAGGATTTTAATAAGTATATGAGAGGGGAATTAGTATGGTAACTTTGATTAAAGGAGGAAAAGTATATTCACCACAGTATATAGGAAACAAAGACATTTTAATATGTGGTGGTAAAATAGAGCTTATAGAGGATTGTATTAGCGTAGAAAACTGTGGGCTTGAGGTCAAAGTAATAGAAGCCTCTGGAAAATTAGTGTTTCCAGGATTCATTGATTCGCATGTCCATATTTTAGGCGGAGGAGGAGAGGGTGGATTTAAAACTCGAACTCCAGAAATTAAATTATCTGACTTAACAACTGCAGGTGTAACTACAGTTGTTGGATGTTTAGGTACTGATGGAATATCAAGAGACATGAAGTCATTACTTTCAAAGTCAAGAGCACTTGAAGAGGAAGGGATATCAACTTTCATATATACAGGGTCTTATAGAATGCCAGTTAAGACAATGATGGAAAATGTGCAAGAAGATATAATTTTGCTTGATAAAATTATTGGTATTGGAGAAATAGCACTTTCGGACCAGCGTTCTAGTCATCCAACCTTTGAACAGTTTGTACAATTAGTATCAGATGCAAGAATAGGTGGCATTTTATCTGGAAAAGCAGGAATAGTGAATGTTCATATGGGTGATGGAAAAAGTGAACTTGATTATATGGATAGGTTAGCTAAAGAAACAGATATACCACTGACTCAAATTATTCCAACACATATGAATAGAGATCCATCCTTATTTCAAAAGGGATTAGAATATGCAAAAAAAGGTGGGTATATAGATTTTACTACAAGCACTACAGAAAAATTCCTAGAAGAAGGAGAGATAAAATGTAGCACTGGTCTTAAAATTATGCTAGAGGAAGGCGTGGATATTAAGAACATAACCTTTACTTCTGACGGACAGGGAAGTCTTCCAGACTTCGATGAAAGTGGAGATTATATAGGTCTTAAAGTTGGAAAATGTGAATCCTTATATAAAGAGGTAAGAGATGCTATAATTAATGAAAATATTAGTGTGGAAAATGCAATTAGTGTAATAACATCAAATCCTGCAGAACACTTAAAACTTAAAACAAAAGGAAATTTAAAGATTGGATTGGATGCAGATATTGTTCTGGTTAATGAGAATGATTTTAATATTAATACTGTAATAGCAAAGGGTAGAATAATGATTCATGAAAATAAGATTTTGGTCCTGGGGACATTTGAGTAATAAAATTTATACCTGATAAAAGCTGTGAATTTACTTTCACAGCTTTTATAGTTCTTTACTTATGAGAAATATACGTTGATTTAACAGCAATAGTAACAGATTCAGAGAGTATTGTAATTTTATGATCAAAATGTTATAATGTAAATATAGATTAATAAGTTTATGAATTTTAGAATGAGGTGGATGCAATGTTTAATTTTAACAATAGTGTTTTTATGCTTAATAATTACTTAAAAGCTTCTAACATAGGGTTAGGTGAATTTACTTGCGCCAAAAATAGAATAACATTAAATTATAAATTAGATTGAAACACCTAGAGAGCGCATATGCTTTCTAGGTGTTTTATTTTTGAAATTCATCTATGGCAAGGAGCTTAGCACCTTGTACTCGAGATATTAAAAGGAGAAATAAACTATGAATAAGAGTGAGATTATAATAAAAGGGTTACCTTTAAAAACAACTAAGCTAGAGAATGGGGATGTTAATTTACTATTTAAAATAGCAAATTATGATAAACTGGATTCGATTTATAGAGTAATTGCAAAAAAAGATTATTGGAAAGATGTAGTAGAAGGTATGACTAATGTGAATTATTTTGTAATTAAAGGTGAACTTAAAGCCTGCGTAAATAGTAAAGGTACACCGTTTATTTCAGTGGAAGCAACATCAATTAAAGCATTTCAACTGTTAAAAGATGAGAATGGGCAAATAGATTTAAATAACGAAATGCCAATTGGAACTAATGAAATAGTGGATATATCAAGGCTAGTAAATCAAGATGAAGATATGGCAATAAAACGTTCGAAGAATAAAGCAATAAATTACATAAAAAACAATAAGAAGTTTAGTAGACCTATTATTGTTAAAAAAGAAACCTTTATTATAGTGTCAGGACATGATCAATATGCAGCAGCACAAGAACTTG
>NZ_JBNMNU010000261.1:0-4082 GCF_051278035.1 Clostridium sp. | reverse complement strand
CTAAAATTCACTTTATTTACTAAAGTAATTAACTGGTTTAGCAAAATATTATTTTGCTATCTTTACCTATTTCTCTGTTCAATTTTCAAAGACCAATTTGTTTTTTGTATTCGTCAATAACTGACAACTCATACAATATTACTACACATTTCTTGTTTTGTCAATAACTTCTCAAAATTTATTTTCATTTAAGAACTAATTAAATTAACAATGAACATATAATTTACTTTGCCACCACTTTGCGACGACAAGGAATATTCTATCACATAAATAAGAGCATAATCTAATAACACAAGTGTTCTAAGTAGATTATACTCTTATTACTACCTATATCTTTAAATACTTAAATTTTACGCATTCAGATACGCGAGGCTAATTATTGTAAACATCTATGTTGCCATATATGTTTAGAACGTATGCCTAATTAACTTTCCCCTTTATTCCTTTTAAAAAACTGATGGAATTGCATCTTGAGGTAATTCTCCCTCTCTCTCTAAATAATAGTGTCGAATAGGTTTCAAATTATCATCTAATTCGTACACAAGTGGAATTCCTGTAGGTATATTTAAAGATACAATATTATCACTTGATATGTCATCAAGATACTTAACTAGTGCTCTTAAAGTATTTCCATGTGCAGAAATTATAACCTTCTTACCCTGTTTAATTTTGGGTGCTATTTCTTCAAACCATTCTTCCATAACCCTCTTTATTGTATCCTCTAAATTTTCAGTTGTAGGGATTTCTTCTTCAGTTAATTCTTTATATTTTAGCTCCTTACCTGGGTATCTGTCATCAGTTTTCAAAAGTTCTGGTGGCCTTACATCTACATATCTTCTCCATTTATGAACTTGCTCATCCCCATATTCCTCTGCAGTTTCCGCCTTGTTTAACCCTTGTAATGATCCATAATGTCTTTCGTTTAGCTTCCATGACTTGTATACAGGAATCCACATAAGATCCATCTCATGCAAAGCAATCCAAAGCGTTCTGATTGCTCTTTTTAATACAGAAGTATATGCTAAGTCAAAGGTATATCCATTTTTCTTAAGTATCTGCCCTGCTTTTCTTGCCTCAATTAAACCATCCTCTGATAAATCTACATCTGTCCAACCTGTAAACCTATTTTCTTTGTTCCAAAGACTTTCCCCATGCCTTATTAATACGAGCTTTATCAACTTAATCACTCCCTTACTAATTCATTATACTAAACTTTTCCCATTTGTTGCACTAACAAAGTCAATACATTCCCATGCTTTAAATCCCATTTCAGCAAACAATTTAATTTATTATTTTCTTTATATCCCAGCTTTGAGAGTACTTTACCATGTCATTAATTAAACAAATCGCCCATCACTGAAGTGACGGACGTCTATCATTAGTTATATGTAAGTTCAAATTCAACTCTAATATCATCATTTTGTTTTAACAGTACTATTCCGCCTTGTAATCTATTTTAAATTCTCTCGGAAAATCTTTTATATCATAAGATAGTAACCACTCTAATACCTTAATCTCACTTTCTCTTGGAGAAAATTCTACTTCTGGACTTAATAGTCTTGTAAATCTATTATCACTAAAACCTGTTACTTCATGTATTTGACTAATGATCTCTTCTCTACTTTTTCTGAAATTACTGTTTACCCTGTCAATTACTCTAAGAAATAAATCAGATAATTCATTCACAACTACTATCATTTTGGAAGTATGATTAAATCTTTTTGCAATTTCTAAATTGCTTAACTTAATGTTGTTTTTATAATCGTCAAACATCTCATTACTTCTTAACACTTTAATCCCCCCACTTATACTTTATATAGCATTATATTACACAATATTATTATATCATGTATATTCTACTATTTTATATTTTGTTCATAAAAACAATAAATTATACTTTGTATATAATTATATTAATTTGTTCTATAATTGAATAAGGATACAGAGGTATTCTATTATAAATGAAATGGGGGAACATTGCTTATGAAAAAAAGTATTTTATCTTTATTGGGTATAATAATAATTGTTTGCATAGCATTTATTTCATATTCAAGAATATATACAATTACAGATAATAAAAGACAATTAGAGGATAGTATAACGCAATTTAATAATAGACCTACAGTAATTGCCAATAATATTGATATTAAACAGGAATTAAATCTTGATAATAAAAAGTATATTTTATTTATGACTAATAACACTCTGGGTGACGCAGAATTAACCAAAGGTCTTAATAGTAAATATAAAATTGAAGTTACAGGAGGTGGCGGCGCTTATTTTAGATATGAAATATATAAAACAAATAAGGGAAAATATCTTATTTTGAAAGGTAAAAATCCTAATAGGAAAATTGCATATACAAAAATAACATTGGAAAACAAGGAATATACAATTAGTATCCCACAGCAGGAATATTTTATAGCCTATTGCACAGTTCCAAACGGAACACAACTTATATATCCTGAGACTAGAAATATCAAATTTTATGATATGAATGATATTGATATTACTGATGAAACGTTCAAGGTTTTATTATTTAATATTTATACACAAAAAAACGCTAAGTTAAACTTAGCGGTTTTTCAGTGACCTCCATTTCTAGAAGGTGTTTTTACTGTCATAACTTATTTTGCAACTTTTGCTGCTGCAACTATAGCAGAAAGATAACCATTTGTATCTGCTAGCGTAGCACCCGTTACAGCATCGGCCAATGGATCTTCACCGTTTTCAGTAATTAGAGCCTCTAATTCTGACACTGTTTTTCCCACTGCAAATGCTTGAATAGCATTATAGTTCGTATCAAGAGCAATTGTTGATTCTGCCTTTTCTTTCATATGTTCACTGTAATATTTTGCATTTGTTCTTTTTGATGCAAGTACCATTTCAGCTTCTTTGTAATTTTCACCGAAATCTGCTTCAGAATTTGGAACTCCTTTTGCAACATCAGTGCCCATAAATTGGTAATCATCTATGGATGTAGCTGCGATCTTGTCACCTGACATTATAGTTACTGCCACTGTAAAACATTTTGTTCCATGTGCAGCGGCCTCGACTCTTCCAATTTTTAGAGTTTCTAGTGCTGCCGTTTCTACTTCAACTGTACTATTTTCTTTTGCAACTTTTGCAGCTGCAACTATAGCAGAAAGATAGCCATTTGTATCTGCAAGCGTAGCACCCGTTACAGCATCGGCCAATGGATCTTCACCATTTTCAGCGATTAGAGCCTCTAATTCTGACACTGTTTTTCCCACCGCAAATGCTTGAATAGCATTATAGTTCGTATCAAGTGCAATTGTTGATTCTGCCTTTTCTTTCATATGTTCACTGTAATATTCTGCATTTGTTCTTTTTGATGCAAGTACCATTTTAGCATCTTTATAATTTTCACCGAACTCTGCTTCAGAATTTGGAACTCCTTCTGCAACATCAGTGCCCATAAACTGATAATCATCTATGGAAGCAGCCACGATTTTATCGCCTGCCATTCCTACTACTGCAACTGTAAAGCATTTTGTTCCATGTGCTGCAGCCTCAACTCTTCCAATTTTAATTGTAGTTTTCTCAGATGCCACAGTTTCTTCTTTTGTTGCAGTCTCAGTGGATTTTTCAGCATCAGTGGATGTTGTTGTTGCTTCTTTGTTACCACATCCTACTAATAAAGTAGACCCTAAAGCTAGTGCTAATAATATTACTTTAATTTTCATTGATAATCCCCCCTGTATTTTTCTAGTAAACTCCCAAACCCTTAGGTCTCCATATATCTCAATTCCAGAGAGATTGTTTTATTCTCCCCCCAAAATCTCAAACAAGTTAGCTTCTAAAATTGCCTGTTTCATTATTTAACACAATTATATCACACCTGATAAAAATATAACGAGTTAACTCATGTATTATCCAAGTACTAAATGAACAAAATTATTTAATCTATATAGAAGGTATTTTATATTTACGCGAAAAAAACCGCTAAGTCTAAACTTAGCGGTTTTTATATTACCTAGCGACAACCTACTCTCCCACAAGGTCACCCTTGCAGTACCATTGGCGCATTGAAGCTTAACCTACCTGTTCGGTATGGGAAG
>NZ_JBNMNU010000260.1:0-4099 GCF_051278035.1 Clostridium sp. | reverse complement strand
TATAACAAAAAAACTAGCATTGGTGGCTGGTTTTACATTGGTTATAATTATTTCAACATTTATCTCATCAATTCCAAAGGTAACTGCTTTTAAATTTAACATTATGAAAAAATTTGAGGAGTTAAGAGGAAATACTAGAGATATTAAGTTTAGTACAAATGATGATGGTTTAAATAAAAATTCAAATAGTAGTGTATTAAAATCAAATGATAGTGCAGATCAGATAGAAAAGTTAGTAACAATAGATGAGGCTAAAAAAGAGGTTCCCTTTAAACTTTTGGTACCCAAGTATATACCTGATGGGTATAAATTAAAAACAGTTAAACTTGTAAAAGCTATGGGAGATCTTTTTAGTGTTAAGCAAATTTATACAAATAGTACAGGGAAAATAATTCGAATTAATCAAAACACTATATCTGAAAATGGATCAGAAACAATTTCTATGAGTTCAAACCTCCGGACTGAGGATATAATTATCGATAACTTAAAAATAAATTTTGCTACGGATGATAAAAACTTTAAAACGATGCTTTGGTTTGATAACAATACAAAGAATGAAGTACTTATGCCATATGATTTTACAGATATTCAAATGAAAAGAATAATTGGATTATTAAAATAAAGCCCATTTTAGGGCTTTATTTTAATTTATATATATTGAATTAGTTATTGATGTTTTAGATGTTGTTACTCCGTTATTTACTATATAGTTTGTACTTCTAACTCTATAATAACTGTAAGATGCTACTGCTAAACTATGATAAGCTTTAGCTTGATCAGTATTGTTTAAACTATATGAGAATGTCTTAATTGTATTCCAATATCCATTTACATACTTTTCAACATACAATGTGTACCCTATAGTGCCTACATTCATATAACTTTCTGTTAATCCTTGTGCTCTAATATATCCTGTATTTGACTGAGTAATAGAAGCTCCCCAATTAACAAAATAATCACTAGTTGTCTTTTGAATGTCAATATTGAAGTTATATTTGTCATTAGAATAAAACATCTCACTTTGGCTCATCTTTTTATCTGGGATATCATTATTAGAAACTGCAAAAGCGTTTGAAGACATAAGTCCAGTAATTAAAACAGCACAAGTTAAAATTGATAATATTTTTTTCATAAATTTCCCCTCCGTATAAACATCTTTAGATTTTTCTAAATGTTTTATATAGGTTAGATAAAAAAAAATTAAAAAAGTTTCAAAAAATGTGAAACTTTTTTGAAATAACTTTATCTAATATATATAAGTGATCACTTATACATAGATAATGTTGTATATTTCATGTCTATAAAAATATAAATAAAGGATGGGTTTGAATTATGGATAAAAAAATAATTTCATTAAGTTTGCTGTTATGTATGGTAGGAAGCAATGTTGCTTTTGCATCAACAACTACTGAACAGTTCCCAAAAATCAATGTTGAACAAAATCAAAATTCTAAAAAAGTAGATAAAAATATTCTTATACAAAAAAACTACACAAAAGAGAATGGAATTAAAATTAAAGATCTAACATATAAGAATCATTCAAGAAAAATTATTGTCGAAAGTGAATTTAAAACCGATATTGTAGAATATAATCCAATAGATAATACAGTTACACTGAATAATGTTAAACAGGATGTAATAGTTAGTGCACCATTAATGGAAAGCAAAAGTAATACTACCAATATGATCTCAAGTACTTCTGCAAATCTTATGTGGACTTATCTGCGAACGAGAAACTATACTTTTAGTCTTCAAAATAAAACTGTTGCTGTGGGTGCCGCTTTGTTGGCTGCTGCACTTTCAATGAGTTTTTCATCTGCTGATAGTATGATAAGAAAGTTTATGGTAGCTACTGGAGTAGGTATTGCTGCTATTATTGCTACGTCACCCTTTTACGGAACTATGACTGTTTCTTCTAGTGAATATAGAGCCGATGATGGTATTAGATTTTGGCATAGAATTATTGCACATTATTATTGGAATGGACAGCAATTCGGTGATACGGATCATATTACCAAAGATCTTCCTTATAACATTTAGATTGATATATCTTATAAATTAAAGCATTTTTTATTTTTGTCTAACTACTTTTGCAATCTGAAAATATTAGGTTAAAACATATTCAGATTGCAAAAGTATAAAGAAATTATAAATAACTAAATCTCAAAAGAGTTATAATGAGTTGAGTATAAACTAATAAAAATAATCATTTATTTGATTGAAAGAGTGGCTTTATTCCATTCATAATTTTTAAGAGGAGGTTAATTTATCTTGAACTTTAAACGCAAGAAATCACCAAGTGAGATAATAGGTATTATTTTTCCCGCAATAATAGTTGTTCTTATCAATTTGTATAAAATTATATTTCAACCTTTAAACAACTATATTTCTATTATAACTAGTATACTTCTAATATTAATACTTTTTGATATTGGGTTAATAGAACTAATTGTAAAAAAAAGTAAATTAGGATATTACATCTTGTTTTTGGTAATAATAGTAAGTTTTATATTCATTAATAAGTACTTTTAACTATTAGGGTGTTTTTGCCCATCTCCCCCGAAAAGGGGGATTAGGCAAATTACTCACTTGATATTGTCTGAAATTTAGCCAGTTACAGCATGATTGCCTATTTGGGTCTTTCAAAATATGTAGTAATCATTTGAAACATGTCAGAACTAAACAAGATGTACTTATGACACATAAAATCAACGATTAAAGACCATGTCACAAAATGTACTTTTTAAAATAATCCTTATTCCACCTTTTCGGGGGGATATGCAAAAACACCCTATTTGAATTCT
Organism: Clostridium sp.; assembly: GCF_051278035.1. Lineage (GTDB taxonomy): Bacteria > Bacillota > Clostridia > Clostridiales > Clostridiaceae > Clostridium_AD. The sequence goes on along the minus strand of NZ_JBNMNU010000260.1, from coordinate 1,295 downwards.
CTGGTTAATAATGTTACAACAACTATTCAACATAAAAAATGTTATCTTGAATGGTTGTGGGTAGCATTAAACTAATTTTATACCACTAAAAACTACTCTGTATTACTATTAATATAAACATTAATAGTGTCCTAATTTGTATAAGAATAGTTTACATAAGATTAATTATATGTTTATTTACCCACGTTCATATGTGACACTAATAGAAATTAATATAATAGGGATAGTGTCAGCGAAAATTATATTTCGTACGTTAATGAAAATGTAGTTATTCATTAAATTAACATTATAACTACTCTGTATTACTATTAATGTAAACATTAATAGTGTCCTAATTTGTATAAGAATATCTTACATAAGATTAATTATATGTTTATTTACCCACGTTCATATGTGACACTAATAGAAATTTTATAATCTTTATTAGATCTAAGCAAAGAGCTATATTTACTTAGATCTATTTTGTTTTATTTCAAAAGTATCACATATGGACGTTGGTAGACGATAAGAATAGGTGCTAGGTACTAGCACCTTAATATGAAATTCTAATAGAGTAATACTCAGTAATACCCGGTAATACTGAGTATTACTAAAAAGATTTTATTTGCTAGTCATTGGTATGACTGGCTTTGATAATATATAACGATACTAATGTATATTATATTGGACTATGTAGTATTATCTCAGACCATACTATGGTATTTATTTAGTCTTTTATCTCGTTCTTAATTGTTATTGATATCAGCCCTAGAAGTCGTGAAAACAAACATTAATTATATACTATTGCATTGATAACCAGGGTGTTTACACCCTGGTTATCTTATTGTTCTTAAATACACAAATATATAGCATTTTATGGATTTATAGTATATAATTATGTATGTAAGCATAATTTAATTAGGAATTTTAGTACGAATATATTAAATTTACATGTACAATTAATAAATAAAACATAGTAACACCAACAATATATACTTCGCGACATGATATCACGTCGTTACGCACTCGGGTTTAAGAGATGTAATAGGTCGGCTACGCACTCCCATTACCATTTTAAGACTTTTCATACTGAAAAGCAAGCTCAATAAATTGAGTCTGAAAATAACTCCCTTATCCCCGAGTGCAATGCTAAAATTCAAATTAAAAAAGAAGGTTAATAATGGCTAAAAATATAAATAATCACCTAAGAAATCATTATTCAAATTATAATTTATTATTTCTTAAAAGATATTTTAATGAATTGAATATTAAAGATAAAATTCTTGATGTTGGAACCGGGCATTTTAGAAATTTAA
>NZ_JBNMNU010000259.1:0-4221 GCF_051278035.1 Clostridium sp. | reverse complement strand
GGAATTATTATCGGGGTACCACTTGGGATAGCTTTACTCACATTTATGACAGCCTCAAGTCCGCAGAAAGACATGACCATGTTACCGTATATTAAATTAACTAGTTTCATATATTCTGGGGGTCTTACAATGATGTTTTCACTATTTGTTAATAAGGTTCTTGGGAAAAAAATAAATACGATTGATATGCTCGGATCGCTTAAGAGTGTAGAATAGTTTTATTTGATATTAAAATATTGTTATCATAATAATGGATGGAGGAAAAAAATGAAATATTCAGATAAAATAAAGAGCATTTTTTCAAAGAAACCGATAAAATATATAGCAATTAGTTGTATAATATTAGTGCTTGGGGTAGCTTTTTATAAGTCGCCTATAGTTCAAAACAGACTTGCTGCCAATGTTAAGGCCCAAAAAACTGCTGTAGTAAAAAAAGGTGATGTTAAGCTATCGGTTTCAGGTACAGGAGATATTTATTACGACAAAAGCGCAAGTGTAGTCTCAAAGGTTAGCAGTAAAGTAAGTGGTTTATATTTTAAAGAAGGAGATAAAGTTAAAGCTGGAGATTTAATTTGTGAATTTGACGATACTGCTACTCAACTCGGTTTAAGTGAGTCGAAAAATGCCTTGCGGCTGAACCAACTAGCAAATAGTGCTAGTGCGATTCAGGCTGGAAAACTTTCTATTATCACCCCTTTTTCGGGGCAAATCAGCGATATTCTTGTAAAAAAAGATGATGTACTTACAAAGGGTGCACCGTTGTTCACTATTGAAGATACTTCAATACTTAAGCTTTCTGTTGAGTTTAATTCAGCAGATATAAAAAAGATATCAATAAATCAACCAATTAATGTAAGCATATCTTCTATTATGAAATCAGTTGAGGGGAAGGTTACATATATTAGCAATAAAGTTATATCTACAAACGCAGGAGGGCAATTATATACAGTAGAAATACAAATAAATAACCCGGGTGCTATTTCAGAGGATATGATTGGTGAGGCATATTTTGAAACCTCAAAAGGGACTGTAGCAAGTACAAATTCAGCAGCATTAGAATATATAAGCAAAACAACAGTTATAAGTGAAACTGGTGGAACAGTAAGTAGTATATCTATTAAAAAAAACCAGCAAATAAGTTCAGGGCAAGAAGTTATTAGAATAAAGAATGAAGATATTACAATCAATCAATCAATTGGTGGTGCTAAAATTAAGGATTCACAAATAAAGATAGCATCTTCAGAAAATCAGCTTACAGACTATAAAATATATGCGCCAATAGATGGTATTATAGCTAAACAGAGCATGAATATAGGGGACAGTGTTTCGCCTGGAGAAGCAATAACCTCTATTGAACAAACAAATGTGGTTCTAGTTGACGTAGATATAGATGAAATTGATATATCAAAAGTTGCCGCAGGACAAAAGGCACAACTTACTTTAGATGCACTTTCTGATACAATAGAAAAACCTATAGAAGGTGAAGTTATAAAAATAGCTCTTAATGGAACTTCTAAAAATGGAGTAACAAACTTTGCTGTAACTATTAAAGTCAAAGAAAGGCAGAATATGCTTAAGGGTGGAATGAATGTTACAGCTAAGATAGAATCAGAAAGCATAACTAATGTATTATATGTTCCGAGCGATGCAATCACAAAACCAGGAGAAAAACAAATAGTAACGATTAAAGACGACGAAACAGATGGAATAGAAACAGAGGTCCAAGTTGGGACAAGTAATGAAAGTGTTACAGAAATTAAAAGTGGGCTTAAAGAGGGTGATATAATAGTATTGCCACAAAGTTAAAAAAGAAAATAAGGGGTCAGACCCCTGGGAAAAAAAGGATGGTGTATTAAATGAAATTTAAAAAAGTAGGTTTAAGTTTAATGCTTGCAGGTGTAATGATGTTTTCAACTGTAAGTTCAACAATGGTTTTTGCAAGCGCAAGACCAATAAGCTACTCAGGTTCAATGGAAAAGATGCAACAATTAAAGGTTATAGATAAGCCAATTAAGAGTGAGGACGAATTGGTGACTAGAGGACAACTCGTAAAAGCTATAGCAATAGCCGATGGATTAACTTCTACAGCTACAAATTTAAATGGTACAACAATTTTCCCTGATATTGCTGCGAATAGTGATCTTAGTGGATATGTTAATGGAGTGGTAGGCGTAGGTCTAATGTTTGGAACACCAGATGGAAATTTTCATACGGAGAAGTACGTTACAATGGCTGAGATAGATACAATTATGGTGAGACTCCTTGGATATACAGATACGGACCCAGAGCTAGCGAAACTACAATGGCCTAACAATTATATTCAGCAGGCTTATAAACTAGAATTAACAACAGATATAACAGCGAGAAAAAATGATAAGTTAACATATAAAGTAGCAGCAGTATTGTTTGATAGGCTTTTTAGTACCTTAATTAAGGGTTCTCAAACTGAATATTTTTCTGATAAATATTTTAGCGATGAATATTTAAACACTGCTATTACAGGTACATTAAAAGAAGTTAAAGTGGTTGGAAACTCAAAAACTTCAGATGGTCTTTTAAATAATGAAGTTTACCTTGTAGGTCAGGGACTTACGGATTTAACAAAATATACAGTTAATAGTGATGCTGGCGAAGTTGAACTTGGAGTAAAATATAAACTGTATATTGATGGATCAAATATTACTAAAGTAAGCGTAACAGAGAATTCTACAGAAAAATATGCTGTAACAAGTGTAGCATCTTCATTAATAGCCTACACTGATGAAAATGATGTGGCTCAAACTATGACGCTACCAAAGGCTGATTTATATTATTATCATGGAGAATATGTAGATTACGAAGTTGCAGTTAAAGCTATTAGAGCATATTCTTCAATTATATTAACAAATAAGAGCGACAATTCAGGTTATGATTATGCAGTTATTGTGGATGCTAATTTTGGTGCACCGCAGATCTATAAAAATGATAATGTTAAACTTCTAGAGCAACTTAAGACTACAAAGTATTCTCATATTTATAGGGGTGCAAATATTCAAGAATCGGAACTAAATATTTATGATGTTGTTTATTTTGTATCAGATATATGGGAGAAAAACACTTTCATATATGTAAATGATAAGATTGAGATTGGAACAATTAAAGCATTCACACCAGATATGCTTAATCCAACTGAACTTACAATGAATGATAAAAAATACGAATTTAGTAAATATTTCAACAAGGCGAGACTTAACAATTATGATGGAAATATAAACAACTTTTTAACTAATGTTAATGTTGATGATTTTGTAACTTTAATTTTAGGTGTTGATGGTAAGATAGTAGATATTTATTAAAAGCTTTTAAAACTGAATTTAATAAGAAGAAAGGTTACTCATAATATAAGGGGTAATCTTTCTTCTATGCATTCTATTGCATAATGTAAAAAAAGCTTTAATAATGTATAAAATAGTGATAATATGATAATGAAATATAATTAAAACTAATTGAAGATTTTTTTATAAAAAAAGTTATTAACGAAAGGAAAACGATATATGAAAAATGTTATAAATATTAAAGATGTCTGTAATGATAGTGAAGGTAAGAATAACAATAAAAATACTAGTATCAGTATTACTGAGACCTCAAAAGAACCATACAGTTCTGAAACAGAAAACACTTGTGTGTTTAAGGTTAGTGACGATGGGAAAGTAATAATTGGTTGCAAACTCAGCGAAAATAATATTAAAGGTGTAACGGTTCCTAGTGGAAAGGTAAGTGTAAAAGAAGAATCACTTAATGAAATCCCACTAAAAGAAGAGAATATAGTTGATATGTTTGAAAATTTACCAAAAGATCTATCAGAGAAAGAGATAAATAAAATTATAGAATTTTTAAATAAAGAAGAACTAAATAAATTAAAAAAAACAGGATGTGGATCGATATTACCATATAGTGTTGAATTAACAGACAATGGAGATATAAAAATTACCTTAGTGATATATAATGGAGGTAAAATACAATTAAGCTTATCACAAATGCCAATAAAACTTACTGATGTTAACAAAGCGATAGTAATGGCTGAATTAGTAGATATAAACGCAGTAGTGAATTATGGTAAAATAGGAGTATTTGAAAACATAGTAACTAAAGATAAGCTGAAAGAAAATAATATTAATTTGGAAGAGTGGAATATAACATTTACTATGTAATTGGGAACGGCACCCCCATGGGAAGCGAAAG
>NZ_JBNMNU010000258.1:0-4260 GCF_051278035.1 Clostridium sp. | reverse complement strand
CCCGAAAACGCCTACAAAAGGTACTTACTGAATTGTATCCTGGTGAACTTGTTTTATCTTTCGATAGTGATGTACTTCATCAGCAAATGGTAAAAAAGGTTTGCAAAGAAAATAATGTTCCTATTGAAATAAGTAATAATAAACAAAACGGTGATGCTATGTGTGTGCCTTATGGAGATATTCTTGACAGGCATCTAGTTCCAAACACTGTTACTAAAGCACTGCATACAGAAAAGTTTTTCACCCCTGATATTGAGGAATTTGATATCGCAGAATTCCCTTATTACTTAAATCTTGAGCATCAAATTAAAATGATAAAGTCCTTTAATAGACCTGTAATACTAGTAGATAATATACTACATAAAGGTTATAGAATCAGGGCTATAGATCCCCTCTTGAAAAAAGAGTCAGTAAATGTAAAAAAAATCATTGCAGGTATCCTATCAGGACGTGGAAAAGACCTTATGGATAAACAAAAAAGAGATGTTGATAGTGTTTATTTTATACCAAAGCTTAAAATTTGGTTTAACGAGAATACCTTATATCCCTTTATTGGTGGAGATGCCCTTTGGAGAGGCCTTTACCCAAAACGTAACTTGCTTCCTTCAATTAATTTAATACTCCCATACACTCATCCCGTTTTCATAAGGAATGTTCCACTAAAGAGTCTTTATGCATTATCGGAGGTATGTATTGAAAATTCTATAGAGCTTTTAAAAGCTTTAGAGATTGAATTCCATATTTTATATACTAGAAATTTAACTTTAGCTTCTCTCGGAGAAGTTCTTACTATTCCACGATGTCCTGATATTGGAGTCGATATGCAATATGATTTAAATATATCTCCATCTCACTATCTGGAAAATGATTTAGAGCTCTTGAATAGACTAAATAAAATATTATAGAAAATTCACAAAAAGGGGAGTTTTAAAATGTTCTACTACTTATACAAAGAAAAATTATTAATATCTCGCGAAAATTATTATAATCTAAAAGAAATATCTGAAAGCGAAGCAAAAATATATAAGGGCATGATTTTTGCCTTGATAAGCCTTAGCCCAGAAATCTCACGAAGAAGTTTTTCTGTTTCCCATGAGAACTTTCTCTTCTTAAAGGAAGAAGACTTAAATTTACTTGTAAAGCCGATATCCCCTATTGTAACTATTCCCCAGTGGCTAAAAGATGCTATTTTAAGTAATAGAGTTACATCACTTAATACAAAATTTCCTAACTGGGAAGATGTATTAATCTATAAGGAGCCTAAAAAGTGGAGAATAAATGTGGTCGGCCTAGGGGATGTTGGTGGGACACTACTTACAGGTTTAAAACTTTTAGGTGTTGAAAAAATTAAAAGCTTAGGACTTTATGATAAAGATGAAAATCGCGTGGAGCGCTACAAATTCGAACTAAGCCAGATTCTTTCACCTGACATGAAGGAAAGTTCTATAGATATAATTTCCTTAAGTGAAGAGGATGTCTTTAATTGTGATATGTTTATATTTTGTGTATCCGTTGGAGTTCCCACTATTGTAAAAGAAGGGGAAGACGTCAGGTTACTACAATTCAAAGGTAATGCTAAAATTATTTCACATTATGCTACTCTTGCACGTACGAAAAGTTTCAAAGGGTTATTTATCGTAGTGTCAGATCCAGTAGATTTACTTTGCAAAGCAGCCTTTACTGCAAGTAACAAAGATAGTTCTGGAACTTCGGACTATAAAGGTTTAGCTCCAGAACAAATAAGGGGATATGGCCTAGGAGTTATGAATGCTAGGGCTTGCTATTATGCCTCGAAGAAAGCTTCTACAAAACATTATATGCATGAGGGTAGAGCTTTTGGTCCACATGGAGAGGGTCTTATCATAGCAGATAGTATTGTAAACTATAATGAAGTGCTATCAGATGCTTTAACCCATAGCACTAAGACTGCCAACTTAGAAGTTAGGTCAACAGGATTTAAGCCTTATATTGCTCCGGCTCTTTCATCTGGATCACTGTCAATACTTGCCACTATTAACTCGCAGTGGCATTATAGTGCTACCTTTATTGGGGGTACTTTTATGGGTTGCAAGAATAGACTTCTTCCTTCTGGAACAGAGCTTGAAACATTAGATTTAAATGAAGTGCTACTTTGCAAGCTAAATTCAACCTATAAACTTCTAAGTGAATTTATATGAATTTCTTTAGAAGAATATAAAAAGGGGGTTTCATGAAAGATTTATTTGTAATTGTACCATGCAAAGATATATCTATTATGCTCTCAGAAATGATAAGTGAGTTTACTAAATGCACAGATTATACTATAGTTAACGATTGTAACCAAATTCCTAATCTTCAAAACAAGAAAATCCTATTCGCCTGTGAAATTGGAAATATAGATTGTGACACTTCCATGCTACAGTTTTTCTCAAAGTTATATGAAGAAGGCAATAAATGTCTTCTTGGTTCTACTGCTTGCGTACTAGCTCATAGTAATACAGAGCTCGGCACTAAGCGCACAAGTCAAGATATCATATATCTTGCAAACAACTTAGGATGTTCATTTATAGGTCATTCTGTAGTTGAAGCAACATCCTCACTTAGAAATTATCGCAGTTGGCAAAAAACAATGAATTTACCAGTAAAAGAAATTTGTTTGACTATGTGTTCTAAGTTAGGCACTAGATTACTTAAATATATGCCAGTTATCATAAAAAATCCAAAAATGTTAGTTTTGTACTCAAGTCCACATAAAACTTCTAATACTTTAGATTTATGGCATATGATCTCAAAGCAGCTATCCCATTACAATATTAAAGAACTACAAATAGAAAACGGAAAGGTTTTAGACTGCAACGGATGTTCATATAAATTGTGCACTCACTATGGTAAGAAAAATAAATGTTTTTATGGAGGAATTATGATTCATGATGTACTCCCCTCCATTGAAGAATCTGATGCAATAATATGGCTATGCCCCAACTATAATGATGCAGTAGCTGCAAACTTAACAGCTGTAATAAATAGGCTCACAGTGCTATATCGAAAAATGAATTTTTATGATAAGACCACTTTTGCAGTAGTAGTATCCGGTAATTCTGGCAGTGATTCTATTAGTAAACAACTAATTGGAGCCTTGAATATAAATAAAGGATTTAGATTGCCACCATATTTTTCTATAATGGCCATTTCTAATGATCCTGGTGAAATTTTTAATATTCCTGAGATCCAAGAGTTAACTAATGATTTTTCAGAAAATATAAAAAAGGAAATAAAAGCTTAAAGCGCTTTTATTTCCTCTTTTATTTGAATTATAGGTTTATTCAAAATTGGATGCATAACATAAGGTGCTATGTCGCACAATGGCTCTAACACAAACATTCTTTCCTGCATTCTTGGATGAGGCAACATTATTTCATCTAAGTGGCTAATAATATTATCATATAACAATACATCTAAATCTATAGTTCTTGGCCCCCATCTTATAACTCTTTCCCTCTTTAATTCCTCTTCTATAGATAAAAGGAATCTAACAAGTTCTAATGGATTTAAAAGTGTTTTAACTTCAATAGCACAATTCAAGAAGTCCTCTTGTTCTAAATATCCTACTGGCTTCGTTTCATAAAATTTTGATGTTTTAGTTATTTTAGTATGATATGCATTATTTATAAAATCTAAGGCTGCTTTCACATTTCCCTCTTTATCTCCCATATTTCCACCTACGCCAATATAAGATGTATGCCACTTTCTATCTATCTCTACCGCTGCATACTCAAGTGGCTTTCCAATAGGAGCCCAAGGTTTTTTTACTTTAACCACTACTCTTTGAACTAAATCATATTTTAAGAGTATATATTCAGCTAATTTTTCAGTGGCACTCTCTATTAAATCATAGTTTACCTTCTTAAACTCCTCCTCCACTCCGTTGCAAAGTTCACCATAATTAACTGTCTTAGTAATGTCGTCAGTGGTGCCTGCCTCCCTTAAACAAAGGTAAAGTTCTAATGATATTTTAAAACGTTGTCCTAAAGTTTTTTCTTCCTTAAAAACACCATGGTAGGCGTAAACTTCCAGGTCTTTTATGTGCATTTTGTCCATAGTAAAATCCCCTTCCTAAGTAATATAAAATACTATTAACTTCTAAATATAGCATCCGTCATAGCACATACTCTTTTATTCTCTTTTATATCATGCACCCTTATAAATTGGCAGCCTTTCATTATCCCTATAGCAGTTGTTGCAAGGGTACCCTCTAGCCTCTCACCTACTGGTAAATCCAGT
>NZ_JBNMNU010000257.1:0-4325 GCF_051278035.1 Clostridium sp. | reverse complement strand
CGCCTTTATACTCATTTTCACTTGTCAAATCAACGACCGTAGCATTTCCAGGTATAGTACCAGCATTTTTTCCTTTTAATACATAAGTGCTATTTTGATCTTTATCCAATATAATAACTTCATTGTTATTAACTTCATTTCTTGTAGTTAATTTAGTGAAATCTATATTATTTGCCATGGTCACTTCTGGTTCAGTTTTATCGTCAATTCCACGATAATTACTATCTGTCATAACCTTAACATCTGAAGCATCTGAAATTTTGTCTATTTCGGTTTCAGTAGCTAACTCGGTATATTCTTCTGCTTGTCCCATGTAGAATAGTTGATTTTTCAATTGAATACTTCTTGCTTTTATTTTCATATCTAAGCCTATATTCCAATTATCTGAAGATATTGAATCACCACTGTTTTTAGAAGAAGAAATACTTCCTGCATTAATGTTTTCAGGTTTATTTTCACTATTAGTATTTATAGTAATACCTTCCCCTAAATTTAATCCATTTTCCTGCGAAGGTTGATTAACATATTGTTGAAAATACTTACTCTTATCGAATGCATTCATTTTAACAGAAGAAATTAGTGTTACATTTTGTTCATCTTTGATTAATATGTTACCTAATTTATACAACTTAACTGTAACTTCCGATTTTTTAATTGATGTATCAAGTTTCACTGTTTTACCTATAGGAACAATTTTACTTTGTTCATTATTATTATATATTACATTATAACTATACGTATCTTTACACATTTCATCTGCATTTCCAATATCGGTTAAATTTACAGTTACATACCTGTTTTCTTCCAATAATGCTTTTACTGTTCTTGATGCATCACTCTCAACTTTATTGTACTTGGTGACTAATGTTAGCGGATCTATGTACTCAAAAATAACACTATCTTTCTTAAATTGTGGATTGGTTGGATTAGTTAACGGTTCAGTATATGCTCTATAGTTTCCCACAATAGATATGGATTCTCCTGTTTGATATTTTTTATCGTCTGCTAATTTAATATAAGATGTACCTGCAATATATAAGTTCTTACCAATGGTTAAGTTGGATTCATAAGAAATAGGATCAATAAATATATTACCATCCTTGTCTACTTCTTTTTTGTTACCTATATCCTCCGTGTTAATAATTATAGCACTTGAATTATCCGAATTATTTCTTTCGCCTTCTGAACCATCTGATACGCCATAGTATGACCCTGCAATGTCTACTGTAGATATCCCCCTGTTAATTTCCAAATCATCCATAAGATAAACAGAACCATCTCTTATAGCATCAATTCCAACTGTATGAATTTCACCACCAATTGCCTCTAATTCACTTGTATCATCCGATTGCTCATCAGTAGTAGTTTTTTTAGCTATAATAATATTTCTTGCATATATATTACCATTAACCTCCACATTATTATTTGTAGTAGTATTAATAGCATCATAAGAAAGCATTAAGTTTTTATTTGTTACTACATTGCCAATTACTTTTAATGAAGCAGTATTATTTTGTAAATCTATACCTGTTTCTTTACCTGAAACATATATTCCAGTATTATTGGAGTCAAGGTCACTATCTTCACTCTCTTTACCAATAATAACGCTGCCTTCATTTATTTTCATATCCCCATTAACCATTAAAGCTTTTGACCATGCAGGATTTTTAGGTATTTTTACTATTTGAGTAGGCAATAGATTATATTGGACATTGTATTTTGCAATGTTAATCTCATAAGTAGCGTTAATTATTCTTGGTGTTGAGTTATGAGTATATGAAGACTCAATGTTTACCACTACTTTATTGTTTCCATCAAAAAATTTTGTTGTTTTTTCATCATTTACCTTTATATCTTCTTTATCATCTGAAGCTACATTTATTTGATTTGTGTAACCGTTCAACTTATCTATAAGATTACCCATTCCCCCGTGACTCAATATATCCTCTTGTTTAAAAATCCCTTCACCGCTAATCAATCCCGTTTCAATAAATTCTTTATAACCTTTTTCTGTTATAGAGCCAGTACTGTCATAACAATTTACAGGTACTATAGCGTCTTCCTCCATGTAATTAATAGAAAGAGACTGAATGTTACTCTCCTTATATCCTTCTTCAAAAACCCTTTTCTTATCTGCTTCAACAGTGCTGTTGGTTATAACACCATCCTTATCTATATAGGTGCTTCGTTTTATAACACCACCCTTATCAATATAGTCACTTTCTTTTGTACGTTCAACTTTATATCTTTCAACTTTTATCATAGTTTCAAAGTTTTTATCATATTCATCTACTGCTTTATTGCCCTGCTGAATACCATATTGAACAAAAGTTCCCATAATACCATATGCTTCATCAATTCCTGCTTCTGATGCATACATACTAACTTTCTTGTTTTGCTCAATAGCCCTAAACTTGTAACTACTAAGTGCTAAGGATAGCATTGAGGTTCCTAAAATCATCAATACAAACATTACAACTAAAACCATTACCAATGATGAACCTCTTTTATATTTTGGTTTTTCACTCATAATATATTAAGCAAAATCCATACAACATTATAATAAATAAGCTATGGAGTAATGCTATCCTCCTTTCCTACAATATTAGGTTATAAAAGTTTCAACACTTTTATATCGTTTTATAAGTTTTAACTTGTTGCATTAGAAATTTTGTATTACTTCGGCTGTCATAATACCATACCTCTATATTCACTATATATTTTTTCATTAGCTTATTTGGATCTTGTTTATTTATATCAAAAATCTCATACTGCTCATTTATATAATCGCTATTAGTTCCATGATTTTCCACAACAGTATAATCATAATTTGAGTCTGATGTTTTTAGCACTTTCAAATCTAAATTCCCATAAGTAGGCTTAATATCTTCGGAATCAACGGACTCCATATTCTCAGCATTAATATCTACATTTACATTATTAGTGCTTTTAAATATAATTTTCACCTTCCCAGTAGCATTTGGATCTTTACCAATTTCCACTCCTAAATTAAGATTTCCCTGTTTAACACTACATTCTACATTACTTTCATTATTAATAATTTTAATAACGGGACGAGGATTACCTTCACTAAATGCCATATCTACCGAAGATGCTATTAGGTTGCTTTTATTATCCATTATAGATATTTTATTATCTGTATCTACAGTAATTATCATGTCATAATTACTGTTATCACTATCCTCATTAATTATTGTTTCCTCGTCAATATGATAGGCTATTTTAGTTAAAAAATTTTTGTACTTTTGTTTATTCTCACCATTGTATAAATAGTAATCTAGTATTTCTGGATCTCCATTTAATATAACATTTATTTTAGCCAAATTCTCATTGTCAGATGTATTTGCATCTACAAGTTTTATTAATCCAAGTTGTGTTTTCATAATAGTCTGAAAATTCGGCATACTTGTGTCTGCACTTTTTATATATTCAGTACACTGTTGTGCTAAATTCGTAGCAAGTATTTTTTCCTCGCTACTTTCACTTATTTTCACCGAAGTTAAAGTCATAGATAATATTGGGGTGATAATAATTCCTAAAATTGCTAAGCTGATTATAACTTCTATAAGAGTTAGTCCTTTCTTTTTCTTATATTTCATATATTATCAACCCCCTTTTTAGATTAAAATCAAAATATACAAATTTGTACTTATATTAATTTTAAAATATTTATATATATACAAATGGTTGTGCTCCTAAAATGCGTTATTCTTATCTTTCTTGTTTAATTTCACCTTTTTCTGTTATAACGTTAACTCTAGGTCTCGATTTATCATCACTTAATATTTTAACAAATACTTTCTTACTTGTTCCATTAGAAATCTTTAAATCCATTCCTGATGTATCTTCTTCTGAGTTTCTTTTAGTTGAGTAAATAATTAAATTTATGCTGTCTCCTTTAGGTGAAAACTCTTGGCCAATATTATTACTTTTAGGATAAATATTGTTTAGTGTCTTATATTTAAAGAAATATTTTCCTGATTTTTCCACAAATTCTATTTTAACTTCCTCTATTCCATCATTGTCTCCATAAACATAAGTACTTCTATTTGAATCCTCAGACTTACCTAAAATTACTGTAGGTAAGTCAGAGCTAGTAGGTTTAACCATCATATTAAAATCATATTTCTTCGGAGCTACAACTGATAAATTGCTATTACTATTATTTCCAACACCCCCTATAGATTTGAAAGGATTATCCTTACCATATCTCCCATTGTAAAGCCAAGGCATATACTCTTCTACTTCATTAATCTTAGGAATAAAATAAAAGTCTAGTGTTATATTGCCTGTGATATTAGTTT
>NZ_JBNMNU010000256.1:0-4331 GCF_051278035.1 Clostridium sp. | reverse complement strand
TGGCAACGACGTCAATTAACAACTATATCGATTATAAAAAAGCTTCAAAGGGACCAGAATATGATAAGGGAAATAAAAATATGATTGTAATATATAACATTAAAAAATCAACTGCCGTAGCTATAATTTATACTTTACTTTCGATAGCAGTTTTTTTTGGTATTTTATTAACTTTAAACACCAATATAGTTGTACTTCTAATAGGAATGGTTTCATTCTTAGCTGGGGTATTGTATACATATGGACCTGTTCCAATTTCGCGTATGCCACTCGGTGAGATTTTTTCTGGAATATTTATGGGGTTTGTAATTCTATTTTTATCATGTTACATTCACATATTTGATAAAAATATAATCTCACTTATATACCACAATAATATGATGAATATCAGTATAAACCTACTGGAAGTATTTTATATCTTCTTAATTGCTATTCCTACAATTAACGGTATAGCAAACATAATGCTTGCTAACAACATATGCGATGTTGAAGAAGATATTATAAATAATAGATTTACATTGCCTTACTATTTAGGTGTAAAAAATTCACTTAAACTATTTAAAGCTTTATATTATATGGGATACATAGGCATTATATTTTCTGTTATATTAAAAATTTCACCACTTGTATCACTCTTAGTAATTCTAACAATAATACCAATCAGTAAAAATATAAAATTATTCTGCAAGAATCCAATAAAAAGTAAAACCTTTGTTTTGTCAGTACAAAATTTTGCGATAATGAACATAACTCACATTTTATTATTATTAATAGTAATTATATTTAATTGAAATACTAAAATTTTACTTAGGAGCTGATTTTATGGATAAGAAGTTAATAATAGATAAAACAAAGGAATATGTAAAGAATAAACTAGAAGGTGAAGGAACCGGTCATGATTTTTGGCATATACTAAGGGTTTATAAAACTTCCATTTATATAGGAAAAAAGGAAAATGCCGATTTATTCATAGTAGAGCTTACAGCTTTATTACATGACATTGCTGATTGGAAATTCAACGAAGGTAATAGTGATATTGCCACAAGTCTTATTAGAACGTGGTTAGAAAGTTTAGGTGTGCAAGACCACATTATTAATAAGATTACAAAAACAATAGAAACTATGTCATATAAAGGCGGTACTACAAACGCTAACCAAGAAACCATTGAAGGGAAGGTTGTTCAGGATGCAGATAGATTGGATGCATTGGGTGCTATAGGGATTGGAAGAGCTTTTGCCTATGGTGGATATAGAGAACGTGAATTGTATAATCCGAATATAAAGCCACAAAAGTATAATGATTTTGAAGAATATAAAAAAAATGTTGGTACAACAGTTAATCATTTTTATGAAAAACTGCTACTACTAAAAGAATTAATGAATACTGATTCCGGTAAAGTAATTGCAAAAGAAAGACATGAATTTATGGAGGAATATTTAAATCAGTTCTACAAAGAATGGGATTGCAATGAAATTTATTAGCCGTTTTTAGAAATTAAGCAATAAGGTAAAAAGCAAGATTAACTAATAGTTAGTCTTGCTTTTTACCTTGTTTTATATACTGGATGTACGATACCTATGTACGTAAAATCCTTTATTAAACGCTTCAGGGTTATATAGTATTTCAGTGCTTTCAAAATAAATTTTAACCTTTCGCTCTATGACAAATGAAATACCTTCAACGGTTATAAAAAAATCATCATTTTTTTGTTTATCCAAAACAAGCCCTAGTGCAGGCATACCTCAACCAAAAGCTAAAACTTCTAATCTTATAACTCCATTATCTTTACATTCCATTAATGCCTTTAATGCATTATTTGCTTTATCATTAAACGTTATAATCATTTTTCATCTCCTTAATATATAAAGTGTAGTATCATTATAACTTATATTACACACAATATATTTATATCTACATATATTTCTCGAATTATTTATTGACGAAATACATTTAAACGTATACAATATACTTAACCGGTTCAGTTAATCGGTTAAGTTAAGAAGAGGTGATTTATTATATGAGTAAAATTTGTGTCCTTGGAAGTTTAAATATGGATATAGTACTAAAAGTAGAAAATATGGCTAAGATTGGTGAAACTATTTTCGCTAAAAGTATAAGCAATATTCCAGGAGGAAAAGGTGCAAATCAAGCAGTTGCTTGCAGCCGAATGGGATCAGAGGTGTACATGATAGGTAAGGTTGGATTGGATAGTAATGGTGATTTCTTAGTTAATCAGCTTGCAAGTGATGGTATAAATACAGATTATGTTTTTAAAGATAATAAAGAAAGTACTGGAACAGCTATAATTAACGTAAATAGCCAAGGTAATAATTCTATAGTTGTGGTAGCTGGCGCTAATATGTGTATTAATAAAGACGAGATAAAACAAAGCTATTCAACTATAAAGGCTTGTAATGTAATAATTGCACAATTCGAAACACCTAGTGAAATAACAATTGAGGCTTTCAATTATGCAAAGTCACAAGGGGTTATAACAATACTTAATCCTGCTCCTGCAAAGAAACTAGATGAAAATTTATTGAAATGTACAGATATAATAATTCCAAATGAAACAGAAGCTTATGAACTCACAGGAATTTTAGCTAATGATTTAGAAAGTGCTAAAAAAGCAGCTGAAAATTTTATAAATAGGGGAGTTAAGTACGTAATAATAACTCTAGGTTCAAAGGGTGCTACATTAATAACTAAAGAAAGAGCAGAATTAATCCCAGCAATTCTGGTTAAAGCTATTGATACAACTGCTGCAGGAGATAGTTTTATTGGAGCAGTATCAAGTATGCTCGGCACTGAGGAATTAAGCTATGAAAATCTTAAAAAGGCTATAGTTTTTGCAAATAAAGTTTCTTCAATAGTAGTTCAAAGATCAGGAGCACAACCCTCAATACCAACTAAAAAAGAAGTAATAGACATATACGGAGAAGATATAGGTTAATATTTGTATTTTTAGAGGAATATAAGGAGGCGCAATCATGAAAAAAACAGCATTACTAAATTCACAAATATGTGAAGTAGTATCTAAAATGGGACACAAAGATACCTTAGCTATAGGTGACTGTGGTCTACCAATACCAGATAGTTCTAAAAGAATAGATATTGCACTAACTAAAAATATACCTGGCTTTATTGAAACACTAAAATCAATATTAACAGAGCTTCAAATAGAAGAAGTAATAGTGGCTAAGGAGACCGAAGGTGTTAGTCCTAATATATTTAATGAAATAAAAAAGGCAGTTGGCGATGTGAAAATTACTTTTATAACTCATGAGGAGCTAAAATATCAGCTAAAAGAGTGCAAGGCAGTAGTAAGAACCGGAGAACAAACGCCCTATGCAAATGTAATATTAAAATCAGGAGTTGTGTTTTAACTATAGGTAATGTAATTAAGTTTTGAGGAGGAGTTTTTAATGACTATCATAAAGCCTCTACTTCAGATGAAAAATGTTTCAAAATCCTTTCCAGGAGTAAAAGCACTGGAGGATGTTAGATTAGAAGCTTATAGCGGAGAAGTTCTGGCTCTACTCGGAGAAAATGGAGCAGGGAAATCTACTTTAATGAAGATATTAAGTGGCGTCTATCATAAGGATACAGGAAGCATTTTTATTGAAGGTTCTGAAGTAGATATTAAAGGTATAAAAGATGCAGAAAAACATGGAATAGCAATTATTCATCAAGAACTAAGTCTTCTACCTAATTTAAAGATATGGGAAAATATATTCTTAGGTAATGAAGGATTTAATGGGATAACAAGAAGAATAAATAAAAAAGAGTTAAAAGATAAAGCTGAATTTTTGCTTAGAGATATTGGTTTTAATATCGATGTAGATACATTAGTTAAAGATTTGAATGTAGGAGAAAAGCAGCTAATTGAGATAGCAAAAGCACTTTCTAAAAATTCGAAAATAATAATAATGGATGAGCCAACAACAGCATTAACTGATGTTGAAACGGATAATCTTTTTAAAGTAATCGAAAAGCTCAAAAATAATAATATGGGTATTGTGTATATCTCTCATAGAATGGATGAAATATTTCGAATTTGTGATAGAATAACCGTTTTAAGAGATGGTAAGTATATTGGCGAAGTTAAGACAATCGACATTACTAAAGATGATTTAATATCAATGATGGTTGGTAGAAAACTTGAAGAACAGTTTCCATACAAAAAATCATCTGCCGGACAAACTATTCTTAAAGTTGAGAACTTAAGTTATGCTAAAAAGGTTTGCGATATTAGCTTCGAAGCAAAGAGTGGTGAAATCTTAGGTGTTTCAGGTCTAATGGGTTCAGGTCGGACAGAAATGGCAAAAAC
>NZ_JBNMNU010000255.1:0-4378 GCF_051278035.1 Clostridium sp. | reverse complement strand
ATACTATATACAAGCCTAGTCCAGTACCTTTTCCTGGTGGTTTTGTAGTGAAAAAAGGATGAAATATATTATCTAAATCTTTCTTTTTAATTCCAGTGCCAGTATCACTAATTTCATATACTAATTCTCCTTCGAATCTACTACATTTAACGAATAATGCTCCCCCATCAGGCATTGAGTCAATAGCATTAGTTATGAGATTTATTAATATATGCTTTAATGATTCAATATTCACAATGTAAAACATATTATCTTCATAATCTTGCTTAAGTATAATATTATGTAACTCGAGAATTTTCATTTCTAAATTTAGGATTCCTTGAGTAAATTCTTTAATGTTTACTTTTCCCTTAGTATCATTAGACATACGTGAAAAATTCAATAAATTATCAACGATATTGCTTGCCCTATCAACTGATGTTTCAATTACATGTATGCACTTTTTAATTCTCTCATTTTCTTCTTTAATTTGTCCCTTTAATACATAAGTATAGCTTCTTATTAGTCCTAATGGATTTCTAATTTCGTGTGCTACTCCGGCTGCTAGTTGACCAACAGCAACCATTTTATCTGCTTGTAGCAGTTGCTTTTCCGTTATTTTCATATCAGTTACATCTTTAATAACGAACAATTTTTTAATTATTTCTTTGTTTTTATCTTCTATTGGAAATGTATCTACACTAAAAAACCTATCATTGTAGCTAATATCATACTTTTCCTTAATTCCACCGGGAAAGGTCTGTCTATTGCAACAATTATTACAATTTAAACATATTAAGGCTTTATATAATTCGCACTTTTCCCCAATAGCCTCATCTTTCCTTAATCCCCAAAATTGACAAAATGCTTTATTCACATTACTAATTGTACAATTTTTATCTATAACAATCATTAAATAAGACAATCCATCAAAAGTAGTTTGAAGGTCATTTTTACTTATATATAATTCTTCTGTCTGTTTCTTCACTTCATCCTTTAATCTACTATTCCAGTAATACATAGCATAAATTATTAAAAAGATTAATAACGATGCTAATCCTATATATATAATTATTTCATCTGATAACCCCTTACTAGAAATTGGAGATGATATTCCAAACCACTTTTGCTGTATTTTTTCAGTAACGTTTTTCTTTTTTATGCTAAGTATACTTTTATTTAAAATGTTTACTAAGGTTTGATTTGATTTAGTAACAGCTAGTACAACCCCTTTTTCGTATAAAGGTGGATCAATAATCTTATATGAATCCTTAATATTCATTTCATTTATAAAATAACTAACTACAGGTTCATCACCCACAACTGAATCTACTTGCCCATTTACCAGTAGTTTAACAGCTTCTTGTATGCTTTGTGTATATGTATACACTACATTGATATTCTTAGAATTCAAAAACTCTATTGCATAATCTCCATTGGGAACAGCTACCCTAAGTCCTGACAAATCCGAATATGATCTAACCTTATTATTTTCTACTGGAACAAGAATTACTCCTCTCAAGTTATAAAACGGATCTGAAAACAAGTATTTTTTACTCCTATCAGGACTTGGGAACATATCACACATACTTATCTGTCCCTTATCTAAGTTAGTAAAAGCGTCTTTAAAAATAAATGGTTTGTATTTTATTTCTACTTCTAATTCAACAGAAAGCGCTTGTATAATATCAATTGAAGTCCCTTTATATTGTTTTGTTTCTTCATCAACATATCTTAGTGGAGGTGAATTATTGTCTGCACCGTATATAATTGGATTTTTCTTTAACCATTCTTTTTCTTCATATGTAAGAGGTACGGATTCTTGTACATATGTGATTATGTTTATATTATATTTGTTTTCAACTAGCTTGTTCATAAATATAACTACAAATACACAAATAAATAACAAAATAAACATATTATTGATTTTTGCACTTCTTGTTTTCATACTTATCCCTCCAAATCTAACCTCTATAAAATTAAACCCCTCCTTAAAACGCATATCCCGGTCTAAAACACTTTCACATCCTGCCGATAATCCTATTGGTCCTGCTAGCCTCTAAATAACATTCATTTTACAAATAATTAACTTATTTGTAAATTATATTTTTTTAATTTCCTATATAATGTAGCAATACCAATTCCAAGTTTTTCAGCAATGATTTTTTTAGATTCAGCATCATTACCATAAATTTCGATGGCTTTTATTATAACTTCTTTCTCCATTGTGTCTAAGTTTAATTTTTGAGTTTCTGAACTCACAGAAATATTTTTCATTTTATCAGGTAACAATTCATAATTAATTATACCTGGATATTTCAACATATTGATTACATATTCAATTGTATTCTGAAGTTCCCGTACATTCCCAGGCCAATCATAGCTTTCAATACAATTCCAGAATTCTTCTTCTATCTTAAGAACTTTTTTATCAAATAGCTTTGAAAATTTGCTTATAAATCTTGTTGCTATTAAACGAGTATCTTCCTTTCTTTCCTTTAGAGCTGGAACATTTAATGGTATTACATTTAACCTATAATAAAGATCTTCTCTAAAAGCATGCTCCTTTATCATCTCTTCTAGATTTTTATTGGTAGCTGCAATGACCCTTACATTTACTTTAATATGATTATTAGAACCCAGTCTTACAATTTCTCTTTGTTCTAATACTCTCAAGAGTTTAGCCTGAATATATAAAGGCATATCGCCTATTTCATCTAAGAAGAAAGTTCCATTCTCAGCAAGTTCAAATTTACCGATTTTACCTTTTGGATCTGCTCCAGTAAATGCTCCTTTAACATAACCAAATAATTCACTTTCAATTAAATTTTCTGGCATTGCACCGCAATTAATAGCAATGAATGGAGCATTTGCTCTCTCACTTTCTTCATGAAGAGCTCTAGCAAACAACTCTTTCCCTGTACCACTTTCACCATTAATTAATACAGTAGACGTACCCGAAGCAATCAACTTAACTTTATTTTTTAAATTTTCTATCTTTTCAGATTGTCCAAATATTTTATCTAACCCTATATTTTCTTTTGATGTTGTTAAAGCTAAAATATTTTCTTTTATCAATTTTGCATCCTTAAAAACAAACATTTTATTAAAATCACCAATATTAACATCATAAATAGTTCCTAGCAAATAATACTCTACATCATCTATTTTCAAATTATATTCCATTAGATTGAAAATCTGATTTCCTGTAGGCTGCAAATTAATGGTTTTTATTTCACTATCATCTAATTCTAAATTCAGCATTTCTCTAGCAATAAAATTAGTCCTATCTATTACGTAATTCTTATCAAAAACTATTACCCCTTCTTCGATCTTATCTATAATTACATTTAACAAATCAAAAACAGCTAATTTTTTATCATTTTCAATAATCTCAAATGCCTTAGATGCTATTAATTCTGAAATTTGATTTAGAAATTCAACAAAAGTATCATAATTTGCAACTATATGTTGCCTTTGATTTTCAGTTAAACAAATAAAGCCTATAATCCCGATTACCTTATCATTTATTTTTATTGGCGTACTCATTTCAAAAGTTTCATTACAAGTATTTTTTTTAGGACATTTCATGCATATTTCATGTTTACCAGGGATTTCTATAACTTTCATTTCTCCAGTTTCAATAACCTCTCTATATACGTGTGCTTCATTAGACATATTCACATTAATTATTTTTTTGTATATACCAGTGCCCGCAATTATTTCAAATTTGTCATCTACAATTTCAACATCTACTTTTAATATTTCAGACAAAACATCTACGTATCGGCTAACAGTATCCTGCATTTTTTTCAATACTTTTTCCATAATTATAAACAGCTCCTTTTTAGTCTTAAATCTATTAGTAAACCCATATTTGTCTATTTATCTATATGATTCAATATGAAATTTTTATAACCTTTAAAGATTTGAAACAAAATTTTAAAATAAAATTACCCACTAATCATATACAGTAAGAGTTTTAGTAATCTCAACTCGCTTATCAAAATGATATTGAAGTATCATTTTGATAAACGACTTTACTTTATTGGATTTTCAAAGGTTTTACAAATGTCATACAAAAAAAGCAAGAACAATATTATCAAAATGATAATATTGGTAAAATATTCAATGGAAAATGGGGGTGGAGTGTTGGCAAGCATATTGCTAATATAATTAATGATTACTATTTTAAACTGTTACATTGCAAGATTTTGATATTGGTTATGTATCTTGTTCGGATTATGTATCTGCAAATGGAATGATTTAATTAATTTATTATAAGGAAGGTGGAAAAATGAAAGTAGAAATAAGAAAATTCTTGTCCAGTATAGAAACTGAACTAATAAAATTTACGCAAGATATCATAAGAATCAAAAGTTATACAGGACAAGAGGAA
>NZ_JBNMNU010000254.1:0-4516 GCF_051278035.1 Clostridium sp. | reverse complement strand
TCCGTGATTCCTTATATTTACTTGAATTGGTTTTAGGTCAACAGACAACGTCTAAACCTCGTGAAATAATGACAGATACCGCCGGATACAGTGATATTATATTTGGATTATTTGCATTATTGGGTTACCGCTTTAGCCCACGTCTTGCTGATATAGGAAGTACAAGGCTTTGGCGATTTGATCCAAATGCAGACTATGGTGTCTTGAATAGTCTATCTAAAAACAAATTACGTGAAGACCTTATAATTAAGTCCTGGGATGATATGCTTAGGGTTGCTGGTTCACTTAAACTTGGAACCATAAATCCTACAAATCTTATAAAAATGTTACAAAGAGGCGGGAAGCCAACTATGCTTGGTCGTGCAATGGGCGAATTCGGACGAATTTTTAAGACCACTTACGAACTGTCATTTTTGGATGACAAGAATTATCGCAGGCGTATTTTGACACAGCTAAATCGTGGAGAATCGGAAAATGGGCTTAAAAGAGTTGTTGTATATGGCAAGAAAGGAGAGATTCATCAACCTCACCGTGAAGGCCAGGAAGATCAATTAAATACATTAGGGTTAGTTACAAACGCTATTATCCTCTGGAATACAGTCTATATGGAAAAAGCATTAGATTCTATTCGAAATGCAGGGTATATCGTGAATTTAGATGACGTAAAACGACTTTCTCCTCTTGGCTATGATCATATAAATATTGTAGGGCATTATTCATTTGACTCAGCAAAAGAAATATTATCTGGTAAGCTGAGACCATTGCAACCAATGGATAAAAAATTATTTGGTAAGAAACGGTAATTCTATTGCCGTTTCTGTCCCATTACTACACAACCCCCTATATAAAAAGAATCTTTCAATGTCGGAAAATTATATAAGAAATAAAGATAAGAATGCTATTGCTGAATTGAAAGAAAAGTTTAAAGTGTAAATATTTTCATTTAACTAAATCTTCAATTGTAACAAATAAAATGTGAGACTTTTAAAATTTGACCATCTCTATATGTGACATTAATAGAAAATGAAATAGTATATTATTACCCCCACCCTATCACGATCAGTTACTGAAAAAGTGATTAATAGGTATTCTAAACATACGTATGTACACACGAAAACATATGAAATTCTATACCCATTGTTTCGTTAGGCTTTGCCTAACGAAACAACCTAGTTGGGGACAGAAACCCCTTATGCTCCTTTTTTCTTTTATCTCTATATCCACATAATACAAAACAGTAAGTTTGAATAATGTTATTCCTTGTGTGAAAAAAATGCATAAAGAAATATCACAAGTTTTTGAAGAATTTGGCTAAATTAAATAGAAAGTTATAAAAGTAAGATAAAACTCATAATAGATTAAGCTCGCTAAGAAAAATGCAGACCCCTACTTTTATTCAAGTAGGGATAAAATCATAACCAGACTTTTTTTGTAAATGTTCTTGGGCTAGACGTTTATATACAACAACTTTTTTTAAATTATAGACCTGAAAATTATTATTAACATACTCTTCTAAGTGTTGGCCTATAACAGTTTAACTCATCACAAAAAAATAGAGATACATTCTTAAATAATTATTTAATATTTAAGGATGTATCTCTATTTTTTGCTTCTATAGATTTATTCGATATTTGTGAAATTTCTTTAACAACAGCAGGCTTGTCCATTATTTTTTTCCTGTTAAGTATATCAATAATTCCAAGTTCCTTATGGAAATTATGAAGAGTTGAATAACGATATTTGGGCTCTCTTTTTTCACGACCTTTTATTGCAGAACTTATATATCCTTTTACATAACTAGTGACAAGATTACTTATTTTGGAATAATTCTGATCTATAATGTTTTGTTGAGACTGAGGAATCCTACAATACTCTGGCGTTTCAATGTATGTAAAATCGTTTACTATTAAAATTTTTCTAAAGTCTAGTCCCGCATTTACTTTTGTATTAGATGGCACAGCATATCCTATAATTCCAAATGGTTTTTCGGAATCCATTTCTGTTCTCAATGGAACAAGAAGATTATTCCCCTCATAATTAACATTTAAGAATAAATAGTTACGTCTAGATTGCTTTTCATCATATGGATCTAACATTTCTATAAAATGTATGTTTTCTGTAAAATAGATCTTTTCTATAAAAACAAATTTACAATTCGCCCCAACCATTATGATGCTCCTTTTCTTATAAGATAAAAGGAACATCATTAAGATGTTCCTTGCATGTTTCTAAGTAATTTACTTTCTTCGGTTTTTTATTAGCCAGGCACATCCGATAAACGCCTCTACCTTCTTCGGTTTTTTATTAGCCAGGCACATCCGATAAACGCCTCTACATAAATTTTTACATATAAATTTTTAATTTAATAAAAAACTTTAAAATAGTATTTTCATACTACTTATACTTCTATTATAGACGAAAAAGACCTTATTGACACTGGTATTTTAAACCTTTAGTTTTTTTTAGTGTTATGTATATGTAGTTATTCGTATAGTTTAGTTGGAAAATTTACTACCTCCTTCTACACAAACTTATAACATGCATCGTTTTAAAAAAACGATGCATGTTATAAGTTTGTGTAGTTAGTTGGAAGAAATATTGCCATCCTTAATAAAATAGTATATAATATATTTTTAAAGGAGTGTGATTTATTATGGTAAGTTCTATAAAAAAATATACTAATAAAGACCTGGCAATTCTATATAAAAAAAATTATGAAGTATGGAAAAAAGAAGGACTTAATAGTTATGGATATTTTATTCTCTTCAACGGTCTTATTACCAGTAATAAGTTAATTAATATTAATGGTAATGCATTAAAACTGTATCTTTATTTAGGAATTCACTCTAAAAATATGACAGGTGAAGTATGGCATAGTAATAATAGGATAGCAAAATATTTTAATAAATCAGAAAGAACAATAAGAAATTGGATGAAGGAACTAGAAGATATGAATTTAATAAAGAGAATGCAATTAGAGTTTAATGGAGAATCACATACATACCTTCAGACATATGACAGAGGTGTAATTTCAAAATAATAGATTTTTTTAATAACTCACGTAAAAATAATACAATACTATCCCAATAGTTCGAAGGAGCATTTATTATGTTGAATGGTTTGTTTATGGGGTAATAGGAACAGTTTAAAGAGGTTGGTTTAAGAAAAAGGGAATCTTTGCTCCATGATGAATATAAGAATTTGCGAAAATAAAAATGGGAATTACACATAAAAATCAATAATTAATATAAAAAAACAATATGAAATTATAATTTATTGTAATTTCATATTGTTTTTTTGATGATTTTATATTATTGTTATGTTATGTGAGAATTTATCTATTAGAATAATTTTTTATCTATTGGTTAAAATTCAATATCAATGCATAAAATAAATAAAGACCATAATAGTCACTAGCTATTATAATCTCTATTTATTGCTTAGTTAATTGATTAACCAAGATGCAACAGATATAATCCAACTTATAACTGTTACGATAGCTGATATTAAACCAACTATTATTGTAAATCTTATTGCCAAGTTCGCTTTTGGTTCTTTAGTAAGTAATTTCATTAAAATTCACCTCCTATATCTGGGAAGTGGATTTTTTTACTTCCCACACTATAGGAGGCGACACATAGGTGTATAAAGAAATCATTACTACATGTGGTATTATATATTTAAACTATATAAAAATCAATAATAAATACGAACATTTAAAAAATTCTGTGTATTACATAATATATATGATAAAATTTCAAACTTGTTTGTTTTTTTATAAAATTGTTTTATAAAGAAAATAATAAAGTGAAAGTAACACAAATGTAATTGAGTTACATTCACATTGGGTGTATTGCCCATTCCTTATTTTTTTCAATTTGAATGTAACATAACGTATTGACTTGTTACGTTCAATGTATTATAAATGACTTAATTGTAATACTGAGTCACCGCAGTCAGTAAACTTGTCTAAATCAAAGAAAACAACCCCTTACCCCCAGGGGAAACAATTCCTGTTGCGCTATGCAGCAGGAATTGTTTTTATATTTAGAGTACCAATATAATATAAAATGATGGACTCAAGAGCCATACTTGCTTAGTTAAATTTAACAAAATGCTTAATAACTTATATAAATCAATGATAATTTAGTAAAGAGTTTAAAAATATCACTATAATACCGCCAACATAAAAACACACTGAAAAAGACATCTATGTGTTTTTTTCAGTGTATTGAAATTACATTCATTATTTTTTAAGAAATTCCAGTCCAAGTTCTAAATCACTTTTCTCCATCACTTTTTCTATAGTTCCTTTTTTAAGTTCAGCTGCCAGAGCTAAAAGATTAATTAAAACTTTGCTAAGGTCTTGGAGTTGAGTTTGGGATCGATCAAGATCTAATTTGATTTTAGGTGTTAATGTTTCTTCATGCTGCCATTTAGATATTTGATTTTCATATAAACATATATAATCTAATTGTTCTGTAAACACCTTAATAATTCTTTCAATTATTTCATC
>NZ_JBNMNU010000253.1:0-4585 GCF_051278035.1 Clostridium sp. | reverse complement strand
AGATATAATGCATTATCATACTATTGATTTAAAACATTACTTAAGTGTACCTTTTGCAAAAAAAAAGGGTGTAGCAGTGGGTTATGTGCATTTTTTACCGGAAACAATTGAAGGAAGTATAAAATTACCTAGTTTGATTAAAAAAATTTTTTATAAATATATTATAAGTTTTTACAACAGTATGGATTATTTAGTTACGGTAAATCCTAACTTTATAAGTAAACTTGAAGCTTATAATATTGATAGGAAGAAAATAACGTACATTCCAAATTTCGTTTCAGAGGAGAAATTTTATAATCTTTCAATTGAGGATAAGTATAAAGCTAAGGAAAAATTGAAGATTGTAAAGGACGCCTTTGTTGTGCTTGGAGTAGGTCAAATACAAACTCGAAAAGGGGTTATGGATTTTATAGATATTGCAAAAAAAATGCCTGAAGTCCAATTTGTTTGGGCAGGTGGATTTTCCTTTGGAAATATCACAGATGGGTACAAGGAATTAAAGTATCAAATAGAAAATGCACCTAAAAATATTTTATTCACAGGAATAGTTGAAAGAGATTTGATGAATGATATATATAATGTGTCAAATGTTCTTTTTATGCCATCTTACAACGAGCTTTTTCCTATGTCGATTCTTGAGGCTATGAATACTTATACGCCAATATTATTAAGAGATTTAGAGCTATATGAGGATATATTGTTTGATTATTACCTAAAAGAACATGATAATGAAGGTTTTATTAGTGCTTTAGAAAAATTAAAAAGCGATTCTGTATATTATAAACAGGCTGAAGAAAAAGCGATAAGAGGGCACAACTTTTATTCTAGAGAGAATGTGCTTGATATGTGGAGAAAATTTTATAAAAAGATATGTGCCGTAAAGGTTAGGTAAGAGGTTAATGAAAAATTATAAATTTAATTTAATACTAGGGATATCATCCGGAGTTATATTTATTTTGCTTATTGTATTCACAAATGGATGGATGGATTTAATACATCAAATAAATAATTTGCAAATTGAGTGGTTAATTGCAGCAGCACTTGCTATGTTTTTATATTGGGTTTTTGAAGCTAAAACCTTGCAAAGTGTTATATTTTTAATAAAGAAAGATTATAAATTTAAAGAGGCATTTAATGTTACTATGACAGGACAATATTTCAACGCTATTACTCCCTTCGCATCGGGGGGGCAGCCAATGCAATTATATACATTAACAAAACAAGAATTAGGATATGGCAGCGCTGGTTCAGCACTTATGATTAAGTTTATTATATACCAAACAATATTAACTATATATTCCTTGATTCTTATACTTTGGAAGGCACCTTTTTTTAAAAGTAAAATGAGTAACTTATTTTACTTAATATCGATAGGATTTACAGTTAATGCTAGTGTAATTTTATGTTTAATTATATTTTCAAAACATAGAAAATTAACACATAAAATAATCATGTTTTTATCTAAAATATTAACTAAATTTAAAATGGTAAAAGATATAGCAAAAATGGAAAATCGTATTAATGACAATTTAGAAAAATTTCATGACAATATGGAGATAGTAAAACATAGCAAAGTATTGATGATAAAAGCTGTTATGTATACAATATGTCAACTGACAATATATTTTAGTATTCCTTATTTTATTTATCTTAGTTTTGGAATGAGAGGAGCTAGCATAGGTAGTATGATAGCTGGAACTGCATTTGTAATTATGCTAACAGCGTTTATACCATTACCTGGAGCTATTTGCGCAGCGGAAGGCGCATTCTTCATGTTTTTCACTTTGTTTTTTCTATCTAATAATATAATGGCAGCTATACTATTATGGAGGGTAATAACATTTTATTCCTGTATAATTTTTGGATTTTATGCCGTTATGAAGAATTAATCGAAAATAATAAGGAAATTATAGTATTTAAAGGGGAATTGATTATGAATATTGGAATTTTTACTGATGCTTATTATCCACAAGTAAGTGGAGTAGTTACTTCTACTATGATATTAAAAAATGAGTTATGCAAACTTGGGCATAATGTAAGTATTATAACAGTTACACATCCAGAGGGAGAGGAACAGGAAAGTATTATTAGATTGCCTAGTTTACCATTTTTTCTTTTATCATCGCAAAGGGTTGGGATGATATATTCACATAAAATTATGAATAAGATAAAAAAATTAGATTTAGACATAATACACACACAAACAGAATTTAGTATAGGCCTGTTTGGAAGAATAGTTGCTAGGAAATTGGATATTCCTGTAGTTCACACGTATCATACTATGTACGAGGACTATATACATTATGTATCCCGCGGTATAATGCTTAAACCAGCTTCTGAATTTGCTAAAAAAGCAAGTAAATTATATTGTAGAGATTGTAGTGCTATTATAGTACCTACTTTAAAGGTTAAAGATGCGCTTAAGAATTATGGGTTAACAAGACATATAGATGTAATACCAACAGGAGTTAATATTGAACCCTTCCAAAAAAGTAATTATGACGAAAATCTTATTAATGAAGAGAAGAGATCTTTTGGAATAAGTGAAAGCCAACCAGTTGTACTATTCATTGGGCGCATAGCAAAAGAAAAAAGCGTAGATATAATTATAAGAAGTATGAAAGAGCTAATTTATAAAATACCAGACTGTAAACTTTTAATTGTAGGTGGCGGACCAGAACGTGAGAATTTAGAAGTTTTAGCTAAGGAGCTTGGTATTGGAAAATCTGTAGTATTTGCCGGTGAAAGACCTTACGCCAATATTGGGAAGTATTATCAAATGGGAGATGTGTTTGTAGGTGCATCATTAACTGAAACACAAGGATTAACATTCGTGGAGGCTATGGCATCGCAAATTCCTGTGGTAGCTAAATACGATAAGAATCTAGATGGGACAATTAGGGATAAATTTAATGGAAGATTTTTTTATAAAGATGAAAATTTAACTGATATATTATATGAAACTTTAATGCATAAAGAGGTGTCAGACATAATGGTTAAAAACGCTTATGATGGAATAGAGGCCTTATCCTCGACGTGTTTTGCCGAAAATGTTGAGAAGGTTTATATGGAAGTAGAGAAACAAACTTATATGTTACAAAATCAAAAGGTAACATAATTAAATTATATGAATAAAAAATAATGATTGGTAATATACTCTTTTTTATAATATAATATACTAAACAGACAAAACAAAAGAGGTTTTTTGTTTAAATATTCAAAAAGCCACTTTAATATGAGGGGATGTAGCTCAGCTGGGAGAGTACTTGGATGGCATTCAAGGGGTCGTGGGTTCGAGTCCCATTATCTCCACCAAAAAAACTCGCTGTATAGCGAGTTTTTTTAATACAGAGGATTATTTAAACATTTGGGGGTAAAATATGACCACACAGGTAATTATTGTACTTATTCTTTCGTTTATTATTTCAGTTATAGCAACACTAGCATACGCTGTAAGAATTGTAGGAGTAAGAACAAGGAGAATAGCGGTTTCGTTTGCAGTGTTTAATATTTTTGCATTGGTATCTAGGACCGCATATACAATCCAAGGACCGTTATTAAGTAAGACTATTGAAAATAGAATAATACAGGGTACAGCAAGCAATATGTTAGGTACTTTTAGATGGATTTTAGTTGCACAAACCATAGCAACAATTACAGGGGCTCTTTTAATTCCAACGTTTATAAAGGTTTTTAGAAGGGCAGTGGAATCTTTTAGTACTCACCGTTCTATGCCTAAACTTTTATTACATGGGTTTTCTAAATCAGGGATAGAACAATTTAAGAAGAGTATTACTAGTCCTCAAAAAGAAAATTTCAAACAATTGAAGAGCCTTAGAAAAATACCTAAAAAAATAATAGGTCTAAATTTTATAGCCTTTTCAATTTCAACTGTAAGTGTTTTAGCATCTTTATATGCTGGATGTTTAAATCCAGCGTTAAGAAATACTTGCGTTACATTATCTTCTGTTATAAATGGAGGAGCAACATTAATACTATTTATATTTGTGGATCCATATGTTTCTATGTTAACTGATGATGTTATAAGGGGAGAATGTTTGGAGATAGAATTTGATAGATGTATTATTTTTATTGTAGGTGCATTAATAGCAGGTACTATCTTAGCTCAATTATTATTAGTTCCAGCGGCAAAAATAATAGGATTTATTGCAACAAGTATCTAGTAAACATATATTTATCTTATATATGTTTTTTGATATAATGAAATAAATACAAAAGAAATGGAGTGAAGTGAAATGAAAATACTTTATTATGACTGTTTTTCAGGTATTAGTGGAGATATGAATTTAGGAGCATTAATAGACCTCGGTATAGAAGAGAAATATTTAATAGAAGAATTAAAAAAATTAAATCTAAATGGATATGAAATAAAAGTGTCAAGAGGAATTAGAAAAGGTATAGAGGGCACTAAAGTGGATGTAGTTTTACAAGAGCATAATCACACTCATAATCATGCTGAGAATGAAGGCGTGCATTCTCATGAACATATGAGTAAGGATCATAGTCATCATGAACATAGAAATCTTAAAGATATTAAGAAAATTATAGAAGACAGTAAGCTCAG
>NZ_JBNMNU010000252.1:0-4664 GCF_051278035.1 Clostridium sp. | reverse complement strand
GTCAACTCAAGGAGAATGATCGAAATGAGTGGTTTCTTTTTGAAACATATGACGGTGCATCTATGTATTTTAATGGAAAAGGAGTGCTTCAACTAAATCTAAAAAAAAGGTTTGACTGGGCAGATGCCTTTTATGGAGCAGATTTTGCAAAGGTTTCAAAGAACAATAGGTTAGGCTTTATAAATAAACAAGGAGAAGTGGTGGTACCATTAGATTATGAAAATGTCAAAGTGTTCAGTAATGGTCTTGCCGCTGTTATGATGCTAGGTAAACATGGTTTCATTGATACTGCTGGTACCCTAGTGATTCCTCCTATATATGAAGATGCTGGTTATTTTGGTGACGGCCTGGCACCTGTTAAGAAAAATGGAAAGTTTGGTTTTATCGACCGAAAAGGAACTCTGGTAATTCCTTATACCTATTTCGAATCCTACTCCTTTTATAACGGCAGGGCAGCAGTTCAGCTAGATCAAGATCAAGATATGGAAACAGAAGAATCTGGAAAATGGGGGTTTATAGATGTTACTGGCGAATTAATTATAACTTATACATATTCCGAGGTGAGTTCTTTTACCCCAGATGGCACAGCAAAAGTTATTATTCAAAACGGAAGCCTTTTGGGCGATAATCATCACATCGATAAAAATGGAAAGAGGTTGTAATAAACCTTTATACTACCATACTAACCTTATTACAACTCATCAAGCTTCATTAATTATTACACCTTGTATACAGATGTCAATATTGATTTTATCAAAAGAATAGGTGTATTTTAAAAACTGATTCTTCTTGTAGTAGTGTTTTAAATTTTTACTTACTGTTATTAATCTGTAACATAAATCTCTATGGTTCGTCTGTAGGTGGAACACAATTTATTTTCCTCCAAATTAGAAAACATAAACTTTAATTGTATTTATTTTAATAGGAAACGGAATTAGTAAATAAGCGATCGAAGTTATTTCGCTTTAAAATTATATAATATTTAAGCTTCTTCCTATAAAAATCATGATATGCAAATTTTGTTTTATAGCTTTAAAATAAGTTATGACCGTCTTAATCAACTTGTTTATGTAGGTTCATATGCAGGAACTAGTCGCAATTGCCCAGTAGCAATTTTTGATATAGGCCTGGTTGCTAATGAATATGACAAGTTTATTTTTAAAATATCTTAATTTAAAACATCAAGGAATTCTCATTTTCAATAGATTCAAAGACCCTATTCGTTTTAAGACGTATTACTAAAACATCTCATACATGTTTCTTTTGTAAAATGGAATTAATGTCACATAGATTATGTCCTTTACTTTGATCATCCCTTGGGTAAAAAATTATGACTTAAAATCATTTCTATCAACAAATCAATCACGTATTTTTTTTGAAGAACCTTTTTTAGTTATCTGAAAAACAAATAGAATTGATTAAAATCTGCCCATTAAGGATATAGGCATGTGTACGTATATGTTTGACCTATTGTGCTTTCGATTTTCATTGCTTTATGGAAATAAAGCTATTGTCGCTTAAAAATTAATGCATTAGGAGATTGAACACTCAAATATCGAGGTTTTATAATGATGGTATTACTGTTTTATTTCCATTCCTAAACGCTGCATTTGTAAACTTATAATTAAGTGCATAACTTTATCTAAGCAACTTAACTCTTAAATAACTGGGAGCATATTGATTCAAATAATAGCTCAAGGGAACCGTAGCGATTTAAAACAATAAAAGCTGTAGTTCATTGTAATCTAAATTTTTATCGTTAAAATAATTTTTACAATAACAAATATATTACCCGTATAAAATTCACATAAAATGGAGCCGATTAGAGAGCTATTTATATGAGAAACGCGTTTGAAAATATTGGAACATACATTTTATGGTACAAAACAAAATATGAGGAGATCACATCATCTAAAATAAATCTTTAGAGTCATTATGAAATATATTTAAAGCCTTGGTGATTTTATATTAACGTAAAGAAAACATCTTCTCTCTTTTTCTTTCTTTTAGAGTTTTCAATTATTAAAAAGGGAATTGATATATACTCACGCTGGAGCAAAATCTTCGTTGTTCCTTTTCAATATTTAGAATAGAGTTTTGGATGAATTCTGGCAAATAAAATTAAATGATAAATTAATTTTAAATTTTAAAAGACAGCATTAAACCTCACTCCTAAATAAATGTGTTTCCCTTATTTTTTTTTATTTCACCTTCTTTTTTAGCCCTTAAACTGGACCTAAAACTTCATTTATAAAGTTTCTGTAGTTTTTATATTTTATTGTAGAATTTAGACTAATTTCGCGGCCGCAAAATTTCGAGATATTTATAGCCTTTTGGTTCGTTTTACGTGTTATTAACCCGCTGAAAACCTTATTTGTACATCTTTAAATTATGTTTTTAATAATAATTAAGTGATGCAGTTATGATCACAGCTTTTCACCAACACGATGCATCAAGCACCAATTATTTTTAAATTGACAATAAAATTTATTAAATACTGATATTTTTATCTTTGAAATCTCTTACAATATGAAAAATAACGTTTCTTTTTTATTACTACTTGTTGTTTCGATGAGTTTTGGCAATCTTTATGCTCAAGTAGGAATTGGGACAAAAAGTCCAGACGTATCCGCGGTACTCGATATTAAATCAAAAAGCAAGGGGATGTTAATGCCTAGATTAACTTCTGTGCAAAGAGATTTAATCGAGGAACCGGCCAATGGTTTAATGATTTTTAATACTACATTAAACGACGTACAAATTAATTTGGGCGATGCCAGGTCGCCATTGTGGAGTGGAACTAAAACAAAACAAAATTTAATCAATAATGTAGTGAGTCAAGGCGATAATATTATCTCAGGTTCTATAAATAATGCAGTAATACCTGGCATGAGTTTAACGCCTCAAATAGGAACTTACTCCCTTACATTTAACGCAAACCAAATGTATAGCGAAAGTGATCAACCATTTACGGCTGCTCAAGGGAATATTGATGTAAATATGATCTATCAAGAATTGAGAAATTTCTTAGCAACTGATACCACACATATTCCTGCCTTTGGAAATGATGAAACTTTACAGGCAGGTGTGTATGATCTTACAGGAGCATTTTCTTTAGCTGGCACACTTACACTAGACGGAGATAATGATAGCGACTCTTTATTTATTATTAGAGGTACCGGTGCCTTTAGTGCAGGAGCGAATGGACAAGTTGTTCTTATAAACGGTGCAGAAGCTAGAAATATTTATTGGGTGTCTGATGCGGCTATGGATACAGGAGCCAATTCAAATATAAAAGGATCTTTAGTTTCAGGTACAGGTGCCATTAGTTTAGGAGCAGATTCCCGACTTGAGGGAAGAGTTTTTACCAATTCTGGAGCATTATCTATAGGAGCTAATTCCATTATTAATATGCCAACTGGTGATAGTGTTCTCGACTTAAGAATCTTGTCAACGTTTGCAATGTTTACGGCTTCCGGTGCAATTGCAAGTGGCGCAAACTCAACGATTGACGGAAATGTAGCTACTTCATTAGGAGCCCTTACTACAGG
This sequence comes from Clostridium sp., assembly GCF_051278035.1. Lineage (GTDB taxonomy): Bacteria > Bacillota > Clostridia > Clostridiales > Clostridiaceae > Clostridium_AD. The sequence continues at coordinate 1,113 of NZ_JBNMNU010000252.1, read as the reverse complement.
AGGACAACATTATGGTGAAAAATATTCAGCTGCTACAACATTAGATGCAAAAATGACTGCAAATAATACTACGTATAGTATTTACCAAAATGGAGAAGAATTAGTAAACACGAGTAGAACAATTCATAGTATAACTCCAACGCTAATAACTCTTCACGCTATTATCTCAATTCTAGATCCAACAGATACAATTGAAATACGATGGAAAGTAAGCGAAGGTGCATCGATGATGCAAAACAGAAGCTTATCACTGATTCATTTTTAACTTTAATTGTTTCCGAATTTAGGTTTTGATTATAAGATAAAATTGTTTTTTCCTAGTAATCTAAAGGAGTCGCAGTCCATTTTAAATTGATATGTATCCGTTTCTATTATTTTTATTATTAGTAGAGGTGTTTATGGAATTTTGGTGCGCCCTCCATCGCAGGTATATTCGCACTAAAAGGCTAAAACTATTTACGCTACTTTATTATTAGAGGTACAGGGTGTATAATACGAGAGTAAATACACGAATTATACTTATAAATAACCCATACTTTATTTATATTTATATGAGATATCTGAAGTAGTCATGTCAGCGAAAGCTGACTTTGTTTTAAAGGGTAATTTTGTTTCTTGTTCGTGTGATTAGAGTTTTGGAAAAGTTTTGCCTGTTGAGTGATTTTTTTAAACAATTCTAGTGCTTTAGGACCTTTCGTATTCTTCAAATACCTAATTGCTCTATATCTAATGACTTAATATGTGTATCTTAATTTGCAATGTTTAGCTCTTTAAATGCTGTTTCAACTGGAGCAGATTGCTTTAATGATGGGCACTTAGGGACTGCGTAACAAGTTCTACCTATTGTCGAAAACACACTCGTAAAAAATACTAGACCGGCACTTACTCCAACGGAGAAATCAGTGCAGGTGGTACAACCTTAATTCTTTATCAAAATAACACAGAAGTAGTAAATTCCAGTCCAACTATTCATGATAAGAATCTGGTATCGATATCTCTACATGCTATTATTTCTATGTTGGCTCCTACAGATACATACAATTCTATTTTTGCTACTTCCATTTTACAATAAAAACTTGTTAGCAACTTGCAGTAGCGTGAGATGTAAACTAA
>NZ_JBNMNU010000251.1:0-4665 GCF_051278035.1 Clostridium sp. | reverse complement strand
CTATTTGCTTTTTAAATTCTTCAGTATAATTTTTTGTTTTTCCTGCCATGATATTTACACTCTCCTTTTTATATATTATATCATGACCGAATGTTTAATGTACAACTTATTATAACCTATCCAGATTGCTTGGGGTACAAACATGGGACTAGGTAGGATGGGTGAGATTTCCGACATCGATTACTCGTTGCTTTCTTCTACATCTGAAAATTTCATTAGACTAGAAACTTTAAATGAGGCAAATAACCGTATAAATAATGCTATAACTAAGCTGCCAATCTTTCGACATTACGATATTGACGAAGTCATACATTCCAGTAGTGATGGGCAGAAATTTGAAACTAGTATTAACACCATTAATTCGCGCCACTCTCCTAAATATTTTGGTCTTAAAAAAGGTATTGTATCTTATACATTGGTAGCTAACCATATTCCCATTAACGCCAAGATTATTGGCGCTAACGAACATGAAAGTCATTATGTTTTTGATGTTTTATATAATAACACAACCGATATTAAGCCAGATATTCATTCCACCGATACACATGGAGCAAATGAAGTTAATTTTTCTATTCTCAACTTTTTTGGATATAAGTTCGCACCTCGTTATAAAGATGTCTACAGTAAAATTAGTAAATCTTTGTATGGATTCAATCATCCAAGTCACTATGATGATGTGATAATCAAGCCTGTAAGAAAGATAAATTCTGATCTTATTGTGGAGGAGTGGGATAATATTCAGCGTATAATACTGTCACTTGCTCTCAAAACGACAACGCAGAGTATTATAATTGGAAAACTTAGCTCTTATGAACGTAAAAATAAAACTAAACGCGCTCTATGGGAATATGATAATATACTAAAAAGTTTGTATTTACTTGATTATATTGATTCTTTAACATTACGTCAAAACGTTCAGAGGGCACTAAACAGAGGTGAGAGTTATCATAAATTACGCAGAGCGATATCCTATGCTAACTTCGGTAAATTACGATTTAAGACGGAACAAGATCAAAACATTTGGGGTGAATGCGGTCGACTACTAGCCAATTGCATTATTTATTATAATGCCAGCATTTTATCTAATATGTTAGCTTACAGAGAAGTAAGCGGTGAAGACTCAGATGTATTGAAACACATTTCGCCAGTTGCCTGGCAGCATATAAACCTCTATGGTCGCTATGAATTTAATACAAAATCGAAGTCTATTAATATGGATGCAATTATTCTTGAATTAGCTAAATTTAAAATAGTACCAAATGATTGATCTGCTTATTCCAACTTTTTAGTAGGAGTAGTCAAAAATACTTACTTGTAGTCTGTACCCGAAAATCATATGTCAATTTAAAATTAAAAGAGGTGTTTTATGAAATTATTAGAGATTTTTTTCTGGTCTATGGTTCCTATTATCGAACAGAAAGGAGCTATTATACGTGGGATTATTACTTATAACCTTAATCCACAAACAATATTTTTTGTAAGTCTGATAGGTAGCCTTATTCCAGTTCCATTTATATTAATATTTTTTAATAGAATATATAAGTGGATGCAGAATTATAAAACGTTAAATGGCATTAATAATTACATTAATAAAAGTTACATAAAAATTGTTCTAAGTTTTTAAAATATAAAGAAATTGCACTTGTATTATTTATTGCTATTCCTCTACCGACGACAGGTTTATGGACAGGAAGTGCAATCGCGGCATTCCTAAAATTCGATTTTAAGAAGTCTATATTCTGTGCAATAATAGGAGGGGTTATTTCTGCATTCTTAATAACAGTATCTTCAGTTGTATTTCCAACCTTTTTAGGAATGTAGAAGCATAGAGAATTTCTATTCATAAAATCCAAAAGCTATAAATTTAATACAAAATCGAAGTCTATTGACATGGATGCAATTATTCTTGAATTAGCTAAATTTAATAGTACAAAATGAGTGATTTTCTTATTTCACCTTTTTATTAGGGGTAGTCTATCCTCCGATATAAAAATACACTAACTTACCTTTTCGGGGGGATAGGCAAAAACACCCAATTTGGACGCTATGCTAAAGAACGATTAAGCCGAAGAGGAATAAAGAAACCGGAAACCTTTGATTTTCTTGGATTTACACACTATTGCAGTAAAAGTAGAAATGGAAACTTTAAATTAAAATGGAAAACGGCATCAAAGAAATTTCATGCTAAAGTAAATGATTTTAATAGGGGTATGGTAGTAATGGAACATAAAACGGCTATAAGTATTAAGACACATAAGAAGATTTCTTTATTATGTGTCTTTTAATATACAATTTAGTTTATTTAGATATTGCTCTAAAACAATAATTTTGATATAAATATTTTATAAAATGGTTAGTTGAAATGGTTTAGGCAGACAGTTGTTTATTAATATCGGGTACAGCCGACATAACGCGTTTATCTATACTCAGTCGTCTGTATCCGTATAAAAGCAAATTTGCGGAAATTTTTGGATGGAACTCTATATTATAAAATACTCACTATATAGATTATCCATACATTTTTTAAATTCTCCCCATTCTGGATTAACGGATCTATCAGGACCAGACAAATAGTACATGTATTTATATAAAGGTTTTAACATTTTATTTGTTGTAAACTTTGATATATAGTATATTAGTTCATACGTATGAATGGCACTTACACCTTCAAGTTTGGTACCTAGCTTTTCGGTATCTTCAATAAGACTTATGGCATTTGCATCATGAGAACAAAAATATAAAATGCCCTTTGCAGCAATGTACGCGAGAGTTTTAACTTCGCCTCTATCATCACTATTATCTATGTCTGAGCTGTAGTTTGTTGGTAATGAAATAAATGATTCCAATGTGTTTCTAAGAGTAAGTTCTTTAGGTGACAACATGGTGTCATAAAGAACCTCAATCTGTGGAGGAGTACAGTTAATCATACAATCAATTAAATTCTTTGAAGAATCTGAAACAGTAATTTCTTTATATACTGCAGAATGAATTGCAACATTTTTAAAGAGTTTAAATAATTCATTTATCCATACTTCTTTAAAAAATTTAAAGGGCAATGGTGATACAAATCTATCGCCATGCCTAACTTCAGAGCGGTCTGGGGATATAAAAAAATTAGCATCTAGAGTAATTGTTTGATATGGGTTTTTGATGAGAGACACAAAGGATTCATTTTCAGCTTCATAATTAATTCTGTTTCGTTTCTTCGCCATCTTTATACTCCTTAAAAATTGAATCAAATTCTTCTAAAGTTTCATCATCAATATTTTCATGCAATCCAAAATCTTCAAGTTTTTTACCTAAAATTTTCAAAGAAGAACTTAGATTAGGGAGAGAAATTATATCATTATCATAATCTCTAATTATATTTTCAATTTCATTTTTGTATACTCCCATGGTTTTAGTGTAGCTATTAAGATCCTGAAATTCTTTGTCGCATGTATTAGTCCCTAATGTATAATACAGACCACTTTTTTCTCTGTTATTCTCTTTATATAAGGCTTCGTATTGAGCTTTATCAATAAATCCAAGCTCAAAAAGTCTTTTAACTACTGCTTTGTACGGAATCCTGTAGTCAGAGTGTAATCTAGCAATAAACATGAGAATACTTTTATGTTCCCATTGTTTTAAATTACTACTTCCATTGTTTATTGAACGTATTTCTTCCTCTAAAGATCCTTTTGGTAACAGAAGTTCTGCAGCAAACCTTTCAGCCATAAGTTCTTCCTTATCAATTTTACCTAAAGATTCCCTATAAAAGTGTAGAGAACTTCTTTTTTTATAATGATACAATTCATGGGCCAGACTAAATATTTGATCATCTAAATAATCATTAGTATTAAGTCCTATAAAATCAAAATTTTCCTTTTGATTTTTCATTGATACATAAACTGCTGAAAAATTATTTTTATCATTGTCCTTAATTGGATAAAAAACTAGTCTTATATCTTTTGATTGAACTAATTTAAATATATTTGGACCTATTGGAGCATCACCGGTTCTAAAACTTCCCCTAAGATCATTAACCAATTCACAAATTTCAAATATATCTTTTTCAGTTAATATAATTTGATTATCCATTTAAACGACTCCTTAAAATATCATGTTTTTTGAGGCATAACATCATGGAAATCATATGGTCTAAAGCTTCAGTTTCTTCTGGTGATTTGGCTTTTCCTCTCATAGCTAGAAGTACATTTGGCTGCGAATTATCCTCTATGATATCAGCAAAATCTATATTTAAAATTTCTAAAAGTACTTCAAGTTGGTTTATTGAAGGTACAAATTGGCCAAGCTCAATTCTTCCTATAATTTGTCTATTAATACCCGTTAATTTTTCAAGTTTACCCTGAGTTAAATCTTTTTCTTTTCTTTTTAACTTAATTAATTCACTTAATTTGTTAATATCTATCTTGTTCATATTATCTCTCCTTAAATAAAATGATATTGTTTATATCATATAGTATGCACTAATATATAATAATGATACCATAAATATCATTTATGGACAATAAAATTTCAAACTACGTTATCAAGAATCTTTTATTTTTAATTTAGTGGAAACAATAACTTTAGAAAAAACCCCTTCTTAATATTCCGTATTTTGTCATATGCAAACTATATTACGAACCTATTTACGTGAGTATATTTATAAGCCTTAGCCAC
>NZ_JBNMNU010000250.1:0-4864 GCF_051278035.1 Clostridium sp. | reverse complement strand
TCTCACCTCAAATTTATATCCTGTCCCTCTTATGGTTGCTATAAGGTAAGATTTTTCACCTAATTTCTCTCTTAATCTTTTTATAACAGTATCTACTGTCCTTAAGTCTCCATAATAATCAATTCCCCATACTGCATCCAATATTTTCTCTCTACTTAAGACAATTCTCTTATTAATCACAAAATAATTTAGTAGTTCGAATTCCTTTGGAGATAAATTTATTTCGATATTGTCCACGGTGACCTCATGGCTTAAGTTATCAACAACTAAACCATCAAAGTTATTTTCATCCTTTACAGAGGCTTCACTTATATGAGTCCTTCGTATAATTGCTTTCACTTTAGCTACTAATAATTTTGGGACAAATGGCTTAGTTATATAATGGTCTGTACCTAGTTCAAACCCTAATAACTCATCATCTTCTTCTGATTTAGCGGTAAGCATTATAACCGGTATATCAGAGGTTTTTCTTATTTCCTTACATACATCCCATCCATCCATAATTGGCATCATTACATCTAGAATAACCAAATCTATTTTATTTTTATTAAATATATTTATAGCCTCGCTACCATTTTCTGCTTGAATTACATTATATTGCTCTTTTTTTAAATATATAGACACTAGACTCCTAATTCTTTCTTCATCGTCAACTATCAAAATGGTTTCCATCATATAATCTTCTCCTATATTCTAAAAAATTTTTAAGTTTAAATAGTGTGTTTGATTTAGTGCATTAATACGCATAGGTTGATTATATCAAATTTACAGTGATATTAATAGTTCTCACTGAATGAAGTGAATTCTTATTTGCAATTGTCCTATGTTTATATAATAAATTGAACCCATGGCATCCAAATGGCAATTTTGTTAATAATTTATGAATATAAACCATCGATATATAATATAATTATAATAAGAAACACAACTCTAAATTAGATTCGTGATATAATGAACTTGTACAATTTAATAGGATGTAGGTAACAATCGAAAAGTATTATCTATTCTATACAAATATAAGGAGGTTTTTATATGCTTAATGGTACTAAGATTAGAGAGCTAAGACTTGAAAAATCTTTAACAAGCAGAGATATATCAACTTTATCCAAGAATTTGAATGTACATGTATCACAAACATATTTGGAAGAATTGGAACGAGGAAGCAAAAAAAATCCATCATTTAATATAATTGAAACAATAGCAACTATTTTATGTGTAAATATAGACGAACTAAGAACAATTTAGAGCAACCTAAAAAGGCCAATTAACTTAATTAACTTAATTAAGTTAATTGGCCTAAATTATTAGATTAGTTTCACATGATTTTACAAAAACACGTGTTAAACTATTCCAAACATCCGTAGTCCAATTAAAATAATTGCACTGTCAGCAAAAATGTGAACGACCCAAGAGTTAATAAAATTCTCTGATTCTGTATCAAGCCAGTTAAATATAAAACCTACTGCTATTAATCCCAATAGCGCAAGTCCTACTAATTCAATATTAAACCAGGCTTTAAAAATCCCTATATGGTATAGTCCAAATAAGAGTGAAGAATATATGTAAGCAAATTTTTTAGAGTTGTGTTCATAAAGATTTAGGAAGATGAAGCCCCTAAAAAAATATTCCTCTAAAAAAGAATTGCCGAGTGTTATATACAGTCCTACAAAAATAAAACTAGAAGCAGTAATCTTTGATTTATTTTGTAGGTCCTCTGATATACTCTGCAAATCTATAACATTCCTAAGTATGTAATAAGCAATTAGTATTATGAGAAAAGACAATATTCCAAACAAAAAACCCATTTTAAGATGGTTTTTATCTATATTTTTATAATTCAAAGCCTTTGATTGACTTTGTTTTTTAATGAATTTCATGTAAATGTAAGGAATGAGGATGAAAAAAATTATTTTTATTGAAGTTTTTATTACATAACTAACTATTAGTACTTGCTCAACATAATACAATAGAATGCATGCGATTAATGAACTTAGTATTATATACCTTCTTTTCATGGCGCCCCCTTTTATTATAAGAACTCTTATAGTGGAATAGTTATGTGAAAAATATTACTTATATTTCCAAGGAAATAATTTAAATATTATGTAGTTCCTCTGATAATAAGTTCTGTTTCAAAGTAAACTTGTTTTTTAATAGGCAACTCTCCATTTATTACACCTATTAAAATACTGCAAGCTTTTTTACCCATAATATAAATAGGTTGTGATATGGTTGTAAGCTCAGGTTCTATGACCTCTGATATTTGAATATCATCAAATCCCACTACGGATATATCTTTTGGTATTTTATAGCCATTTCTAAGTAAAATTTTCATTCCTCCTAGTGCCATCATATCATTACTATAAAAGATGGCATCTATATCAGCAAAAATTCTAATTATTTTTTCCGTTGCAAGGATACCTCCTTCAATATTAAAATCACCTTCAAATATATATTTTTCATCATATATACCATAATTCTTCATTGCATCAATATACCCTTCCAATCTTTGCCTTGATATTTCTAAATGCTCACGTCCTTTTACAAAAGCTATTTTACGGTGTCCCCGCTCATATAAATATTTAATACCCTCTTTTACACCATGTTTGTTTAAACAAAAGACTCCATAATAATCTTTGTACCCTTCAATATATCTATCAACCAATACAAAAGGAATACCGTTGTTTTTTAATATGGTTATACTTTCATTACTTTTACCACCAGACATAAAAATAATTCCATCTATAAGTTTGCTTATAAGAAGTTCTATGTATTTTTGTTCTTTGTTAATGTCATTATCCGTATTACATATTATTAAATTATATTCTAACCTTTCTGCCTCATCCTCAACTGCTCTTGCCATCTCCGAGAAAAAAGGGTTTGTGATATCTGGAAGAATAATTCCTATAGTACCGGATTTCTTAGTGCTAAGGCTTCTCGCTATAGAATTAGGAATATATCTCATTTCCTTAGAAATTTCTAAAACTCTTTTTCTAGTTTCTTCGCTTATACTGGCATCTTTTCTGTTAATAACCATGGAAACTGTAGCCTTTGAAACTCCTGCCATTTGTGCTATATCCTTCATTGTTACCTTATTCATAAATTCCTCCGATTGTTAGTTATATATTTAACAAATATTTATTAATAATTATTTTCTAATTTATAAATCACCATCACTTAAATTATACCAAAAATTTGCGTTTATTGTAATGTTTTATAAATTTATAACCCAGAGGATTTCCCCTGGGTTATAAATTTATATATTTCATTATCATCCTTTTGGAATAATATTCAACTTACTATTTTTTTATAAGCATAAGTTCTACTGGAACCTCTTTTTCTACTGTTTCACCTTTGGCAACTTTAACAGCATTTTCTACTGCAACTGCTCCCATTAAATCAGGTTTTTGTGCTATTGTAGCTGCTAGGACGCCACTTTCCACTGCTGCTTTTGCTTCATCATTACCATCAAAGCCTACAATAATAACATCTTTATTTGCTGTTTTAATTGCTTTAACAGCTCCTAGTGCCATTTCATCATTATGTGCAAATATTGCATCAAAGGCAGGCGTAGCTTGAATAATATTTTCAGTAACGGTTAATCCCTTTTGCCTATCGAAATCTGCTGCTTGACTTGCAACAACTTTAACACCATCTTTACCATCTACTATATTATGGAATCCTTCACCTCTTTCTCTTGTAGCAGAAGCACCTGGAATACCTTGTAATTCTACTATATTTCCCTTTCCATTTAATTTTTCTAGTATAAATTCTGCTGCCATCTCTCCGCCCTCTACGTTATCAGAAGCAATGTGACTAACAACTTCTCCACCATTTGCTTTTCTATCTACAGTTATAACTTTTATATTGTTATCATTTGCAACTGTTATTGAGTTTACAACAGCATCGCTGTCGGTTGGATTTATAATTAAAGCCACTATTCCTTGTTGAATTAAATCATCTACATTGGACCTTTCCTTTGTAGCATCATTTTGTGAGTCAAGAACTACAACCTCATATCCGAGTTCCTGAGCCTTCTTCTCTGCTCCTTCCTTCATGGATACAAAGAACGGGTTATTAAGAGTTGACATAACTATTCCAATTTTCTTTCCACCTTCAGTAGCCTTTTGTGTACATCCAACTAAACTTCCCATAATTAATACTGTTGATAATGCAATTGATAGTAATTTTGTTCTTTTTTTCATTTAAATCATCCTCCATTTTTTATTTTTCTTTTCTTTTAATCATTACGGCAAGTAATATAACTAATCCCTTTACTATTGCTTGATAAAAAGGTGATACATTTACAAGATTTAGCCCATTACTTAGTACTCCTATTATTAAAGCACCTATTATTGTACCTCCTACACTTCCTTCCCCTCCAGATAAAGAAGTGCCACCTACTACAACAGCTGCAATAGCATCTAATTCGAACCCTACTCCAGCATTTGGAGAAGCTGATCCTATTCTACTTGTGACAATTATTCCACTTAATGCTGCAGTTGCACCACAGATAACATATACAAGGGTTTTCACCTTATCTGTATTAATACCAGATAATCTTGCTGAGTCTTCATTCCCGCCAAGTGCATAGAGATATCTACCATATCTAGTTTGACTTAAAACATAAAATGCTATACCAAAAGCTATAACCATAATTACAACTGGAATTGGTAATCCTAAAATCGTTTTATTACCTATGCCAGAAAATTTTTGTCCAAGGCCTGAAATAGGAGTACCATTTGTAAATACATAAGTTACACCTCTAAAGATAGTCATAGTAGCTAATGTGACTATGAACGCTTGTATTTTACCTTTTGAAATAAGAACACCATTTACAAGACCTATTAGAGAGCCAATAGCT
>NZ_JBNMNU010000249.1:0-4894 GCF_051278035.1 Clostridium sp. | reverse complement strand
TGTCAAGTGTTTTATGCGAAAAAAGTGGGGGAATCAACAAAAATTAATGATACTAAAAATGAGTAATCACAGGAGCTAAGGAGTTTCCGTGAAAGCTCAATTGATAAGTGGGGGAAGAGTAATGACAATAAAAATAGTAACTGATAGCACCTCGTACATAAGTGACGAATTAAAGAAAAAATATGATATCTCTATAGTTTCATTAAGTGTTATTTTCGGAAGTGAGGAACTTAAAGAGATTAATATTGAAAACGAGACTTTTTATAAAAAACTAGATGAGAGCATGAGTACTCCAACTTCATCACAACCATCTTTAGACGATATGTATAATGTACTAGAAAAGCAAGTAATGGATAATAATCAAGTAGTTTGTGTTTTTCTTTCTTCAGAAATGAGTGGGACTTATTCAAATGCATGCCTTGCAAAAAGTATGATTCTTGAGAAGTACCCAAATGCATTAATTGAAATCATTGATTCAAGATCTAATTGCATGCAACTAGGGTTTGCAGTATTAACAGCTGCCAAAGCGGCACAGAAAGAAAAATCAATAGATGAAGTTGTTGCACTTGTAAACGAAAATATAAAAAGAAGTAGGTTTTTGTTTATTCCTAAGACTTTAGAGTATCTAAAAAAAGGCGGAAGAATAGGTGGTGCAAGTGCAATGTTGGGCACTATTTTTCAAATTAGGCCTATACTTACTGTTATAGATGGAAAAACGGCATTATTCCATAAAGTAAGAACTAAAAAACGCGCTATACAAACTATGGTTAATAAGTTTATTGAAGACATAGAAAAAAACGGACTGGGAGAAGTAATGATCCATCACATAAATGACGTGGAAGGTGCACTCGCTTTTGCAAAGACAATCGAAGAATATACTGGTAAAAAAGTAGAAATAGCTCCAATTGGGCCTGTAATAGGAACCCACGTTGGGCCAGGAACACTCGGTATTGTGTATTATACTGGATATTTAAGTGAAGAGAACTATATATAAATTTAATACTTTTATATGATACTAAATCTTAATTAATTTACAGAAGATAATTATGTTTATGTATTGACAAATTATAAAATCTGAATTAAACTAAATAGAAATTATAAATAAAAGGAAATACACTTTTAAGTTAGTCCTGTGAGACTAGGAAGGAGTATAGATGATTATGTCAAGTTTTTTGTGTGTTGTAGAATTTACAATTAATAATAAAACTATAGGTAGTTTTTCTATTTCGTTAATAAATGGGAAAGATGTATTCTGAAGGATGGTAGTGGGATTATTTAATTAATCTCCCTATTATCCTTTATTTTTTTTGAAAAATCATATTTTTATTTGACATAGGAGGTTTAATATGAAAGGTAAGTTAATATTAGAAAATGGAATAATATTTGAAGGAAATATATTTGGATATTTAGAGGAAAGTGTGGGAGAAGTGGTTTTTAATACTGGTATGACTGGTTATCAGGAAGTATTAACTGATCCATCTTATTATGGGCAAATAGTAACTATGACATATCCACTCATCGGAAATTACGGAATTAATTTAGAGGATGTTGAATCAAAATCGCCTAAAGTGAAAGGATTCATTATCAGAGAAAAGTGTAATGAGCCTAGCAATTTCAGATGTGAAATGAACCTAGAGGGATATTTTAAACAAAATAAATTAATTGGAATAGAAGGCATTGATACAAGAGCCTTAACAAAAATTCTTAGGGAACATGGTACTATGAATGGGATTATAGCTACGAAGGATTTATCCAAAAGTGAAATAGAGCAAAAACTTGCAAGTTTTAATAATACTGATGCAGTGATGAAGGTTACTACAAAACAGCGCTATACAATTTACGGTAGTGGTCCACATATAGCTATTATGGATTTTGGAATAAAAGAAAATATAATACGCAGCTTTAAACAATTAAATTGCAAATTAACAATATTCCCTGCCGATGCATCATCGGTAGATATACTAGAAGTTAAATCTGATTTAATATTTTTATCAAATGGACCTGGAGACCCAGAGGATTTGCAAGGGGTAATTGAGGTATTAAAAGAAATTATAGGTAAAAAGCCTATAGTTGGAATTTGTCTAGGACATCAACTTTTAGCATTGGCTCTTGGCGGAAAAACCCAAAAACTTAAGTTTGGACATAGAGGTTGTAATCATCCAGTTAAAGACATAGAAGAAAATAAGGTTTATATTACAACGCAAAACCATGGATATTATGTCAGTGTTTTACCCGAATATATGGAGATTACTCATGTAAGTGTAAATGATGGAACAATAGAAGGAATGAGACATAAAACCTTACCTATATTTTCTGTACAGTTCCATCCGGAGGCTTGTCCGGGACCTAAGGATATAAATGTTATTTTTGATAAGTTTCTTTCGCTTATATAGAATAGGGACTTATAACATAGAGTTTATGGAACTAAGGATGCGTGATTTGGATTAAGTAAGTTAGATAATAGAGGAGGATTTATATGCCATTAGATAAAAGTATCAGAAAAGTATTAGTAGTTGGATCAGGACCAATAATAATAGGGCAAGCTGCAGAATTTGATTACTCAGGAACACAAGCTTGCCAAGCCTTAAAAGAGGAAGGCGTAGAAGTTGTGCTTGTAAACAGTAATCCCGCAACAATAATGACAGATAAGGAAGTTGCAGGGAAAGTATACATAGAGCCATTAACTATAGAATTTTTAGAAAAGATTATTGTGAAGGAAAAACCAGATAGTATACTTTCTGGAATGGGAGGACAAACGGGATTAAATCTTGCTGTTCAGCTATATGATAATGGAATTTTAGATAAGTATAAAGTGAGAGTAATTGGAACATCTATAGAGGGAATAAAAAAAGGTGAAGACCGAGAAATCTTTAGAAATCTTATGCAAAAGATTGATCAGCCAGTTGTAGAAAGTGCAATTGTTACAAATATAAAAGGAGCTTTGCACTTTGCAAGTGAAGTAGGCTATCCACTAGTAGTAAGACCAGCCTATACTCTAGGAGGGAGCGGTGGTGGAATTGCTGAGTCTGAGGAGGAGCTAGTTGAAATTTTACACTTAGGATTAGAATTAAGTTCTATCGGACAGGTTCTTTTAGAAAAAAGTATTAAAGGCTGGAAAGAGATAGAATATGAAGTTATGAGAGATGGTGTTGGTAATTGTATTTGTGTATGTAATATGGAAAATATAGACCCTGTTGGAATACATACGGGTGATAGCATTGTTATAGCACCAAGCCAAACACTTTCAGATAAAGAATATCAAATGCTTAGAAGTGCATCCATAGATATAATTAATAACGTTGGAATAGAGGGAGGCTGTAATGTCCAACTGGCCCTTAATCCTAAAAGCTCAGAGTATGCAGTTATAGAAATCAATCCAAGGGTAAGTAGGTCATCTGCACTTGCGTCAAAAGCTACAGGATATCCTATTGCAAAAGTAGCGGCGAAAATAGCACTAGGATATGCACTAGATGAAATAGTGAATGCAGTAACACAAAAAACCTATGCTTGTTTTGAACCTTCACTAGATTATGTTGTAGTTAAAATTCCTAAGTGGCCGTTTGATAAGTTTCAGGGAGCAAATAGAATTTTAGGTACAAAGATGATGGCTACAGGCGAAATAATGTCTATTGGGAGTAATTTTGAAGCAGCGCTGTTAAAAGGAATTCGCTCTCTAGAAATTGGAAAGTATTCATTACAATACGATGCGCTTTCACAAAAAAGCTTACAAGAATTAAAGAAAAGAGTCATGGCTCCTGATGATGAGAGAATATTTCATTTGGCGGAAATGCTTAGACGTAATTATATGGTAGAAAAAGTTTCGGAAATTACAGGTATAGATAAATTCTTTGTAAATAAAATCAAGTGGATAGTTGATGAAGAAGAAAAGATAAAAAGCTCTACCGTTCAAGATATGAATAAAGATTGGTTAAAATCATTAAAGAAGAAGGGGTTTTCAGATAAAGGGATTTCAGATTTATTAGGCGAGGGCCCCAATGTAATTTATGAACTGAGAAATATATGGAACATTAAACCTGTCTATAAGATGGTAGATACTTGTGCAGGAGAATTTGAAGCACTGTCACCATATTATTATTCTACTTATGATGAATATGATGAAGTTGAGGTAAGTAGTAAAAGGAAGGTTCTAGTTATAGGTTCTGGACCTATTAGGATAGGACAAGGAATTGAGTTTGATTATGCATCTGTTCATAGTGTAATTGCTCTTAGAAAGCTAGGAATTGAAACTATAATAGTAAACAATAATCCTGAAACTGTAAGTACTGATTTTAATATTTCAGACAAATTATATTTCGAACCTTTAACAGAAGAAGAGGTTTTAAATATCGTAGAAAAAGAAAATCCTGATGGGGTTATACTTCAGTTTGGAGGTCAAACTGCTATTAATCTTGCTAAATTTTTAGAAGAAAAAAATATAACTATATATGGGACTAAGCCAGAGCAAATAGATGTAGCAGAAGACAGAGAAAAATTCGATTCACTTTTAGAAGGGTTAAACATAAATAGGCCAAAGGGAAGAGCAGTTTGGAATTTAAAAGAAGGACTTAAAGAGGCTGAAAACTTAGGATACCCAGTGATTGTTAGACCGTCATATGTATTGGGTGGGAAGGGAATGGAAATAACTTATGGAGGAATGGAATTAGAACATTATTTGAAAAATGCCTTTGAGAAGGATAATAAAAATCCTGTTTTAATTGATAGATATTTGTTAGGTAGAGAAATAGAAGTTGACGCTATTTGTGATGGGGAAGAAATTTTAATACCGGGTATTATGGAGCATCTAGAGCGAGCAGGGGTTCATTCTGGAGATAGCATTACAATATATCCAAGTCGAAACATATCTAAAACTATAAAAGAAAAAATATTAGAATAT
>NZ_JBNMNU010000248.1:0-5026 GCF_051278035.1 Clostridium sp. | reverse complement strand
TATTACTCACATAAGTAATTAAGTCTTTATCTGTTTCCTCTCCTAAGTTTGATGATACAGTTTTACGGAGTGCCCCCATAATTAATATCCTACTTCTGTAGTTGCAGCAATTTCTTTGTTTCCATCTAAGAATTCTATTACTAACAGTTCTTTATATCTTTCAGCAAATAGTATAGCATTAGCACATTGAGAATTTTTATTCTCTATTAGTTTTGGCTCCGTTCGTATAAATTCATTTTGTAAGTATTCTAGTAATATCTCAGCAGGACCTCCTATTATCCTAATATCTTTACAAATATTAGGCTTAAAGGAACTATTAATCGAACTTATTGATTTTTCTACATAAGGTCTTAAAACTAAGTCCTTAATTTCCTGTAACACGTTTGGTTCTCCAAAAGGTAATTCATTATCTTCTAAATATTCAATAGCATCTGATATATCATAATTACCGTCAGAACCTTCTGCAGAGTTGACTTTAGTAAGTATAGCTTCTATTGTAGGCTGAAAACCATGTTGAGCGAAACTACTAGCCTTAGTCATCCCAAGCACCTTGTTACCAAATTCATCTTTTTCATATTTCCAATGAGATACATCTAAAGTACCACCACCAAAATCAAGTAGAAGCATTGGGTAACTAAAAGTTTCCATAGTTTCAGCACTAAGTGTACCGCCTTGTTTAAATACTTGAACATCTAAAATTTCTATATCATATGTTTTACTATTTAATGTTATAGATTGTTTTTCCATCTTTTTAATCTCATTTTTAAGAGGAATACTATGATCTATATAATATTCTGCAGGAAGTCCTACCGCAAGTCTTACCTTTATGCTAGTTTCACCTTTAAAACTTAGTGCAATAGCATTAAGTAAGTTCAACTTATAATGTTCTGACATGTATTTGTTGGGTTCCATGTTAAGCTTACCTTCTTTATTACCCACTGTATATAATTTTCCATTCCAAGTAATATTGCTTGCTCCAGTAGCCCTTGAACCATGTTTGTTTACTGATGATACCCGACTAGCAAAAGTAACATCCGTACTTGTTTTTGTGAAGGTATTTCCTATGTCTACAGTTAATACAGAGGCTAACACTTTACTTAGCGCAGGGTATTTTTTTGATATTTCAACTAAATTCATTTCTTATTCCTCCCAGATTTTTCTTTTTTTGGTTTATACTTATATATTCTTCATTATATTGTAATAACCTTCTTTTAAAGAAAAATATTTTTCAGATATTTGTAGACCTATAAGTAGATATTTATATATTTACTTATCTACATTTATATATATATCTACAAATGTAGATATATATATAAATATTTCTATGCATTTATCTTACATTTTCATCTAGCAATACTAATTTTATATAAGAACATAACAATCAGACTATTTTTTTGAATGAATTCTAATTTTCTAAGCATTAGACCACTAATTTTACAATTAATTATTTGCTCTAGATAATATATTGACCTTATAATTTAATAGTTGTATATTGTTAGATCTCCTACCTATAAATAAATATATATTTATTTATTTATATATATATTTACAAATGTAGATATATATATATCAGATCAAACATACACCACAGCTCATTTATGATGCTAAAATTTATAGTATTATTTATAAATAAAAATAGGATAACAAAACTTTATAAGTTTTGTTATCCTATTTTATTTATTAAATTAAGTAAAGTAATCTAATTTAACAGACACCTAATCTCTATAAAGCACATCAAGTCTTGCAAATTTACTGAATTGACCTATCCAAGCAAGCTTAACAGTTCCTATGGGACCATTCCTCTGTTTTGATATTATAAGCTCTGCTATGTTTTTATCTTCCGTTTCAGTATCATAGTACTCATCTCTATATAGAAACATAACAATGTCAGCATCCTGCTCAATAGACCCTGATTCTCTAAGGTCTGATAGCATAGGACGATGATCAGCCCTTTGCTCTGGAGCACGAGATAGCTGTGATAGTGCAATTACTGGGCACTCCATCTCTTTTGCAAGGGCTTTAATAGATCTCGATATTTCTGATACTTCTTGCTGTCTGCTTTCTGTATTACTACCAGACATAAGTTGAAGATAATCTATAAGAATCATGTCTATACCATGCTCCATTTTTAGTTTTCTACATTTTGATCTCATATCCATCACCGAAGTTCCAGCTGTATCATCAATAAAGATTTTAGCAGCAGCCAGTGGACCGGAAGCTTTGGCTATATTTTCCCAGTCCTTATCTTCTAAATTACCACTTCTAAGCTTTGACATATCAACATTGGCTTCTGAACAAAGCAATTTATAAGAAAGCTGTTCCTTAGACATTTCAAGAGAAAATACTGCTACACTTTTTCCTTCTCTAAGCGCTGCATACTCAGCTAAATTTAGAGCAAAGGTAGTTTTTCCCATAGAAGGTCTTGCCGCAATAAGAATCATGTCTCCCTTTTGAAATCCAGCGGTTAGTCCATCGAGTTCTGGGAACCCACTAGCTACTCCTGTTGTTTCCCCTTTATTATTAAAAATTCTCTCTATTTCTAAAAAGCCTCTCTCTAGAACCGTATTCATTGGTTCAAAATCACTTGTACTCTTTCTTTCTGCTATGTTAAATACCTTTTGCTCTGCAAGGTCCATTACTGCTTCAACATCATCTTGTTTATTATAGCAATTTTCCATAATTTCAGTAGAAGCTCTAATAAGTTTTCTTAAAACAGATTTATCATCCACAATTTTTATATAAGAGCTTAAATTAGCAGTGGATGGTACTGAATTACTTATTTCAGAAATATAAGTAATTCCACCTGAAGCTTCTAATTTTTCAGAAGAACGTAAATGTTCCAGTAAAGTAATCATGTCAATAGGTGTATCCTTTTGGTATAATTCAAAAATAGCATTAAATATGACTTTATGAGAATCTCTGTAAAAATCCTCGGTTTTTAAAATCTCTACCACCCTTGATATAGCTGTTTTATCAATAAGCATTGACCCGATTATTGATTGTTCCGCTTCTAAATTATAAGGTAAACTTCTAAGAGGTGTATCCATTTTTCATCGCTCCTAAACTAATGTTTTATGCCCTGCTAAAATTTATTTTAACAGGGCCATTAATTTTATATTGGTTAAAACACTAATTTCATTAGTTGTTCTATATTTGATATAGCTTTCGTTTCGATGTCGACAAGATCTATAGGTACCTGCTTTTCATTATCAATAGGAAGTATAACTAGCTTTATTCCTTTTCTTCTTGCACCATAAATTTTTTCAAATATGCCACCTACAGGTTTTATAATACCACTTAAGGATATCTCTCCGGTTACCGCAATATCTTGTCTTATAGGTTTGTTTAAAAGCGAACTAATTATACATACCGTTATAGCAGCTCCTGCGGAAGGTCCATCAATTTTACCGCCACCTATTATATTTACATGTATGTCGTAATCCTTAATATCTTTGTTTGTTGTCTTTCTTATTACAGACGCAGCATTAAATACTGAATCCTTAGCCATACTTCCAGCCGTATCATTAAATCTTACTTGGCCTTTACCACTTTCCTTTGCTTCAAAGACTGAAGTTTCTATTTCAATAGTAGATCCTATATAACCTGATACTCCAAGTCCATATATATGACCAACTTCAAATTTAATCTCACTATCTAATTCTTCATATGGAGTTAATCTACTAATAGATATAATGTCTAATAAATCCTTAACCTCAATTATAATCTTAGAACTCGCTACTGATTCCCTATTATTCAATACATATCCATAAGCATCAGCTAAAATATTTACAGCTTTTCTTCCCTCAATAGTATACCTACTAATTATCTTCGCAACTCCATCTCCAACTTCAACCTTTAATTTATTCGCAGCGTTTACTACGATATTTTCAATATCCTTAGCTGTTAACGGTTCAAAATAAACTTCAGTACATCTTGATCTGAGTGCGGGACTTATTTCTGATGGTTCCCGAGTTGTAGCTCCTATTAAAATAAAATCTGCCGGAGCACCTTTATCAAATAAATATTTTATATATTTAGGAGTGTTTTCATCTTCTGGGTCGTAATATGATGATGAAAATTCAACTCTTTTATCTTCTAATACTTTAAGGAGTTTATTTTGTAGTATATTATCCAGTTCTCCTATTTCATCAATAAATAGTACCCCTCCATGTGCCTTTGTTACAAGACCGGGTTTGGGTTCAGGAATTCCAACATCAGCTAGGTCTCTTTTACTTCCCTGATATATTGGGTCGTGGACAGATCCGAGTAATGGATTAGTTATTTCTCTTGGGTCCCATCTCAGCGTTGTACCATCCACCTCAACGAATTTAGCATCCTTATCATATATAGTGTAACTTAGTTTCGTGGCTTCCTCCAGAGCAAGCCTAGCTGCAGTGGTTTTACCAACACCTGGTGGACCATATAGAATAATATGTTGAGGATATGGCGATGCCATTTTAGATAGTAGAGATTTTATAGCTCTTTCTTGTCCAACTATTTCACTAAAACTCTCTGGCCTTAAAATAGCCTGTATATTCTTAGTAAGCTTTCTGCTATCAAGTTCTTTTAGCTCTTCATATTTTTTTAATGTTTTAGCATTTTCAGGACCCTTTTGTTTCTTAATTATACCAAGTCTTACTTCATCAATGTATTTTTCTTGCTTTTCCATGAGATTTTTTTCTACGTCAGCTTCAATCTTGTTTTGAACATACCTTTTAGCTATTTCTTCAGTTATCCATTCATTAGTGTTGTCTAAAACCTCATGTACATTTTTTGAGGTAGGTACTACCTCTATACCTTTACCATCACTAATGATTTTATTTAAGGCATACAATTTTTTATACATATCTTCACTTTTAATATATTTTTGTAGTTTAAATTTTACAGTTTTTGCCTTTATACTGCTCTCATCTATTACATTCCTCATTATTTCATATAGAACATCAATTTGGGTATCTATTGGTAATGCATCTTTTGCCATATCTTCTCCGGCTTTATTAACAAATAATGTCTTCAAAATTAGTCC
>NZ_JBNMNU010000247.1:0-5083 GCF_051278035.1 Clostridium sp. | reverse complement strand
TACGAAGTTATGTACTATGGTATAACAATAAGCGTATTCATAGTGCTCTAAATTATATGACACCAGTAGAATATCGCCTAGCAAACATGACCGAATAAAATTTGTACAATAAAGTGTTGACAATCCAAATATGATAGGTGCTGCTGATGCAACCAATGTTGTATCTACGCTCTGAAGTTGAACCTGTAATCCTCTTATCTGAGTTGAGAAACCATTTGCCCCTGTAGGTCCAGTTGCTCCTGTTTCTCCGGTTGCCCCAGTTGCTCCCGTTGCTCCCGTTCCTGGTCCTGTTACTCCAGTTGCTCCAGTTGCTCCCGTTGCTCCTGTTGGACACCTATGATGGTGATGTTCGTGACACTTATCTCTGTCACAATCATTTGACTTATGCTTTCTATTACTATTGTCATCTTGGTCACAATCATCAGTAGCGTGCCAATAATAATATTTTCTACCCTCAATATAATCTAATTTATTAATATAATTAAATTCATCCCTTTGCATTGTTTACCCTCCTAACAGTTACATTTCTTAAACTGCTAATGCATATTATTCAAATATGCATAAACTGCCACATATACAGCACGAATATTTGCTTTTCAATACTCTTCCTCAATTAAATTCCTATCGTTAATTCTTCCAATAAAAATAATTCTATCCTTTAACTACGGATTAATATCTATAAAATTATCAATAAACACTTGAAAATGTGGCTCTATACTTGCTACTGTAATTGGTTTATAAACTCTTCTGGAATTTAGCTACATATTCATAAGATAAGAAATATCCTTTCATATCCGTGCCGACAATACTACAAATATCATTTAATACCTTATCTTCTTCTGGTGTTAAGTCAACGTAATAATGAAATACAAATGGGTTAATATATCCACACTCATTGAATATTTTGTATATATCTGTTAAAGTAAAAAAGCTATTATTACTTCTGTCTAAAATTGAATTTTCATTATACATAAAACTTCCACTTAATAACCCTTTTATAACTGAGGGATGCATTAAGTTAGGAATCGTCGCAATTATATATCCCCCAGGTTTTAAAAATCTTTTTACTTCCTTTAAAAGCATCCAAGGATCCTTACTTTGTTGAAGTCTATTCCCAATAATTATATAGTCAAAAAAGTCTATCTTGTCTTTTTTAAAGCTTCTACTATAATTTTCCTCAAAATCATCATTCAGTAATTCTATTATTTTCCCGCCGAGTCTTGCTACACTTTCATTTGTTTCTACACCATATATCTTAGAATTAGGATACATATATTTTAATTTAAGTAATGTAGCCCCTAGTCCACAGTCGAACTCAAGAATATTTAAATGCTTTTCTTTTGGCTCATTTATGCGTTCTATTACATCAAATTTTAACGTGCTGCTTACGTTAGAATTAAATCCCCACTTGTCCACCAGCTTTTTACGATTCATTGTTAAGATATTATTAAACTTAATATAATCCTTATTAAAAGATGAACTGCCAAAATGATGTATGAAGCTGTCATTACATAGCATCATCTTATATCCTGATTCTATAATTCTCATGCACAAATCATCATCTTCAAAATTTCCAGGTGTAAATCTTTCATCCATAATGCCAATCTTATTAAGTACCTCTCTTTTTACAAGCATGCAAAATGCCACAAGCCTAACTTTTTCCTCCCATTTCTCAGGGTTTGATATATTATTAGCTTCAGCAAAGGGAATCATATCTTTAATATCATCATAAGGAACACTTATCGACTGATAATTAGAACAACTATTGGTTATCGATGCAACTCCTCCAATTTTATCATCACTGTAAACACAAGCTTTAAGATTATCAAGCCACCTTGGAGTAACAACAGTATCATTATTTAAGAATAAAATATCATTTTCTTTTTGTGAAACACCTATTCCAATATTGCACCCCTTTGGAAAACCTACATTTTCATCATTTAATACAGTTACAATATCCTTTTGGTTTTTAAGCCATTCTCTTGTTCCATCAGTTGAATTATTATCTACCACTACTATTTCATAGGTATTTTCTTTAGTGTATTTCCTTATGCTATCAACACAAATCTTATTATAAATAAGATTATTATAAGTTAAAATTATTATTGAAGTTTTTATATTTTCAGACATCAATTTATCACCTCCTCTAACCCTTATTAATAGTAAATTTTGCTTCAATTATATATTATGCTTTTTAATAAGAAATGTACCTATGCTTTTTTTTATAAATGCGCTCCATATCTTAAGCTATAGCATATTATATACTGTAGATTTTTTCTAGGAGGTTTATATGGTAACTATTAGTTTATGTATGATTGTAAAAAATGAAGAGGATGTTTTAGGTAGGTGTCTCACCAGCGCTTTAGATATTGTAGACGAAATAATAATAGTGGACACGGGGTCTACTGATAATACAAAAAAAATCGCACAAGAATATACAGACAAAATATTTGATTTCGAGTGGATTGATGATTTTTCTGCCGCAAGAAATTTCTCTTTTTTTAAATCAACAATGGATTTTACCCTCTGGCTAGATGCCGATGATGTAATTCTTGAAGAAGATAGAGAAAAATTCAAACAACTAAAGCAAACCTTAACAAAAGATATAGATAATGTAATGATGATGTATAATGTGGGTTTTGATGAAAATGGAGTAGTTACATTATCCTATTTCAGAGAACGCCTATCAAAAAGAATAAACAATTCTAAATGGTCGGAGCCTGTTCATGAATATCTACAAATGGGTGGAAATATTATAAACTCTGATATATGCATAACGCATAAAAAGGAACATGCGGCAGTAGTAGGTAGAAATAGATTTATTTACGAAAAATTATTATCAGAGGGGAAACCACTATCTCCAAGAGGCCTCTTTTATTATTCCAGGGAATTATTTCAAAACGGATTTTTTGTTGAGGCAATAAAATATTTCAATGAATTTTTAGACACAAAACAAGGATGGGTAGAGGATAATATAAGTGCCTGTTTTGATCTTTCTAAGTGTTACAACATTATAGGTGACAAAGAAAGCATGCTCAAAATATTACTTAGAAGCTTTGAATATGATACTCCAAGGGCTGAGATTTGTTGTAATATAGGGACTTACTACTTTGAAGGCTTAGATTATAACAGGGCTGTTTTCTGGTATAAACTTGCAGCAAATCTAGATAAACCAGTTAACAGTTGGGGGTTTATATCACATGATTTCTGGGGATATATACCTTATATACAGCTTTCTGTTTGCTATGACAGGTTAGGTATAAGGGAAGAGTCAATTAAATATAATAATAAGGCAGCAGAATATAAACCTAACTCTTCCGCGGTACTTGCAAATAGAGATTATTATGAAAGAACCAAATAATAAATTATTACATTTACTATATATTTTAAAACGGAGGTGAAACTACATGGGAGAACCTTCCATAATAAGCGATAGTCCACAAGCAAAATTGTTTTTTGGTTTTGGTCTTAATTCTATAATTCAAGAAAATTATAAAATAAGTAATTTTACTTATACTCATATCGGTACTGGCACGTTTATAAAAGATAATTGTTGGCTTAATATCTGTTCATATGCTAGTAATATTATGCCTAAAATTATTATTGGAGATGGATGTCAAATAGGAAGCGGATTTACGATTTCTATTGCAAATATAGGTATTATAGAAAAAAATGTTATAATTGCGCCTAATGTATATATATCCGACTGTAGCCATAATTATGAAAACGTTGGTATTCCGATTATGTATCAAGGAATAACTTCAATAGCAAATGAAATAATAATTGGAGAGAATTCATGGTTAGGTGCAAATTCCTTAATTGTTGGTAATGTTCATATTGGACGTGGCTGCGTAGTTGGTGCTAATAGTTATGTTACAAAAAATATTCCAGACTACTCAATTGTAGCTGGCAGTCCTGCCAAAATAATTAAAATGTATGATACTATTAGTGGGCAATGGGTTAGAACCAGAAGTGATGATGAAATTAACAAAGTATTAGAGGATAGAAAAGATAGCCCCTTAATTTCAATTTGCATACCAACCTTTAATAGAGCTATCCAATTAGAAAAGTGTTTAAAATCAATATATAGTCAAATTGGAAATGATAGTTTATTTGAGGTTTTTGTGTCTAATAATAATTCCTCCGATAACTCTCACGATGTAATTAATAAATATTTAAATTTGTATGATAACCTAACTTATAATAAAAGTGAAGTTAACATTGGTGGGGATAATAACATCGCTTTAACTATAGAAAAATCAAAAGGAAAATATATTCTCCTACACGGGGATGATGATTATTTCAAAGAAAATACAATATATCCACTGATGGATATTATTAATAAAAACATTGAATCTTCATTGTTATTTATTAATGTGCTTAGTAATAAAAATGATGTTGTATTATATCACGGGATTAATGAATTTCTACAAGCAACCTCAATAGCTGCAAGTTTTATTTCCTCCATAATAATAAAAAGAGAATCTTTTAATAAAATTGAAGAACCTTTTAAATATGTTGATACAGGCTTTAATCAAATATATTTACAATATAGAATTTTGTTAAACAACCCTACTTTTACTTTAATAAATAGTTCTACTTTTAATTATGAAGGTACTAATCCTTCTGGGTATAATTTTGGTAAAGTATTTATAAAAAGTTATTTAGATATTTTATATTATTTTATTCAGTTTGGACTTAATGAAGAAATTGTAAATAAAGATAAATTACAAATATTACAAACAACTTTAATGCCTTGGTATAAACGTATTCTCGAAGGCAAAATAGACATTGATATGGAAAACTTTGAAGGGTATTTTACAGATTACTACAAAAATGAGCCTTATTTTGAGGATACACTTAATTCATTTAATAGTATAAAAGAGGCTACTCAAGGTAAATAAACGTATCTTTTCCATATATATGGAACTATAAGAAAAAGCTTACCTATAATTCGAGGCCACTGAAAAACTATATAGAAAATCGTCATCTAATTAAAGATGGCGATTTTTTTATATAAAAAACAAAAAGGAATTTTAAAAGATATGTCGAATTAGTATATTAGAATAAAATAAAAGGAGCT
>NZ_JBNMNU010000246.1:0-5113 GCF_051278035.1 Clostridium sp. | reverse complement strand
TTTTTCATAAATTTAAACTACTCCTTTGTATTTTATTTATTTTTATCCTCTAACCCGTCTTCATAAAGATCTATAAATAAGCCATTCGTTGCATTATAAGTGGCTAGAAATACTTCAGCAGCATCATCAATATCTTGTTTTTTTAATTTTATCATCAGCCATTTTTCATTTCTATTGATACTAGCTAAGTTATCTTTTAGAATAGAGCCGTCATAAATCACTTCAATATCAATACTATCAGTAGGAGTTTCAAGGTTTAAGTCCTTTGGAGTAACAGAATCGTATTCTGTCTTTTTTAAAATGGACAATTTACCGTCTTTTTCGAGTACCGCATATGCAATCTCGTCTAAGTCAAAAACACCTTTATCTCTTAACTGGGATAGAAGGTCTCCTATAGTGTAACGAAATTTCTTCATGGATTTCTCAAGTATTTTACCGTTTGAAATGATAATTGTGGGCTCACCATCTAAAAATTTTTCAGCAGTTTTTGATTTAAGAGTTGTTAATTGTAAAATAAAACATAAGACAGTCCAAGTAAGTAAGCCTACCCAATGAGACCATGCGCTACTAGTTAAATCAGTAGTTAGAGTTGAGGCCGTGGACCCTATAGTTATACCAACTACATAATCAAAAAAAGTTAGCTGGCTAACCTGTTGCTTTCCAAGAATACGGGTGAATATCAATAAAGTGAAAAAACCGATTATTCCTCTTACTAGAACTATTAAACCCTCGTTCATAATAGCACCTTCCTTCAATAATATTATCTCCTAAAATATTATTTGTATTAATTTTAGTGATTTTAGTTGCAATAGATTATTAAGTTTTTAACTGCCACCATATAAATTAGAAAAGAAACTTGCCACTTGGGTGGCACAAAAAAGGATGATAAGTATGGATTTAATAAAAATAGTTTCAAATGTTCAGAAGATTTCAGAGGCAATAGCAAGCGTTATTAGTGTAGATGTAACGGTTGTAGATAGTAATTATATTAGAATAGCAGGTACTGGAAGGTATAGAAAATGTATTTCAGAAAAAGTAAATGAAAAATCTGCTTTTGGATTTGCTCTAACACAGGGAAAAAGTCTTATTATAAAAAATCCTAGAAAACATTCTATCTGCTCGAACTGTGAAAACATTAAAAACTGCAAGGAACTTGCAGAGGTTTGTTGCCCGATTAATGTAGGTAATGAGTCTGTTGGAGTAGTTGGACTTATTGCATTTTCAGAAGAACAGCGAAATGCTATCATAAACAATGAAGTGAATTTAATGAATTTCTTAAATAGAATGGCTGATTTAATATCAGCAAAACTAGCAGAAGAAGAAAATACAGAGCGAATAAAGCTTCTGGCAGGAGAACTTGAGGTAGTTATTGATTCTGTAGATAAAGGGATTATAGCCGCAGACTATAAAGGGAATATTCTTCATTATAATACTAAAGCGTTAGAGCTATTTAACCTTAAAGGAAACGTCATTTTGAATATAAATATAAAAAATCTTATTGGTAACTTAAATTTTGAAACACTTATTGAAAAACATAAGAATCTAAAGAATAGAGAATTTACTTATAGGGACAATAACCATAGTTTTAGAGGGGTTTTTGATGCAAAGCCAATTAGTATTTTAGATAAAAGCTTTGGTATAGTATGTACATTTAGTGATATCTCTGATTTATTAAAAACAATAAATAAAATTACTACAGGGACTATAATTACTTCGTTTGATAGTATTATAGGCAATAGCTATTGCTTAGAACAGGTTAAGAATCAAGCAGAAAAAGCTTCTAAATCTACATCCACAGTACTTATTCAGGGAGAAAGTGGAACTGGGAAAGAACTCTTTGCAAGGGCCGTACACTTTCATAGTAATAGAGTTAAGGAGCCGTTTATATCAATTAATTGTGCAGCTATCCCAGAACATTTGCTAGAAAGTGAGTTTTTTGGATATGAAGATGGTGCATTTACAGGAGCAAGAAGAGGTGGCACTTTAGGAAAATTTGAACTGGCAAATAAGGGCACAATATTTTTAGATGAAATTGGAGACATGCCTATTCATCTTCAGGCTAAACTATTAAGGGTATTGCAGGAGCATGTTATTGAGAAGATTGGTGGAAAAGAATCAATTCCTATCAATGTAAGGATAATTGCGGCTACCAATAAAGATTTAGAAAAAAAGGTTTTAGAGGGAGAATTTAGGCAAGATTTATTTTATAGATTAAATGTAATTCCTCTCAATATACCGCCATTAAGAGATAGAAAAGAGGATACAGTAATTCTTGTAGATTATCTTTTGGACAAATGTAATTCTAAGTTAGGAAAGCATATAAATAAAATAGATGATATTTGCTTAGAGATTTTTATGAATTATGGGTGGCCAGGGAATGTGCGAGAGCTTGAAAATACTATAGAGTATGCTGTAAATATGTGTTCGGATTCTGTTATAAAATCTATAGATTTACCCAAAAGGATGAATGCTTCGCAAATTACACCGGAGTATAATGAGAGTGTATTGATTATGCCCATAAAAGAATTGGAAAAAGTGGAAATTAAGAAGGCATTGGATTATTTTTCAGATAGTAAGCAGTCAATTACAAAGGCGGCTGGCGCTCTAAAAATAAGTAGAGCGACCTTATACAGAAAATTAAAAGAATATGGAATAGAACAGTATCATAATGAGAATTAATTCTCATTATGATACTGTTCTTCTTTGTTTTTTCTCATATTAAGAAAAAGTATAATAAAAAGGGATGTTTTGAGAGGATTTTATTGGCATGAATGTTGCTCTAATATATATTAGATAATCGTAGAGGGGTGATTTTATGAAATTAAGAAACCTTATAGTTCAAACACTTGTGGAAGAGGTCGTTCCTGCTATGGGATGCACTGAGCCAGTAGCTGTTGCGCTTGCCTGTGCTAAGGCT
This sequence comes from Clostridium sp., assembly GCF_051278035.1. GTDB lineage: Bacteria > Bacillota > Clostridia > Clostridiales > Clostridiaceae > Clostridium_AD. The sequence goes on along the minus strand of NZ_JBNMNU010000246.1, from coordinate 2,196 downwards.
AAAGAACTAATAAAATTTAATTATATAGAGAGTGCTGAAATTTTTGTTAGTCCAAATATATATAAAAATGGTCTATCAGTTGGCATACCAAATACAAATGAAATTGGACTCTATATTGCAGCTGCACTGGGTTTTGTGGGTGGAAAAAGTGAAAAAGATTTAAGAGTACTTGAAGGAATTAGTGATATACAAGTGATACTTGCAAAGGAGCTTTTACATAGTGGAAAACTATTACTAGACATTAAAGACACTGAGGATAAAATTTATATAGAGGTAAATCTTGTAACGGATAAAGGCAAATGTAGCGTGATTATAAGTGGAAAACATAATAAATTTGTTTATATTGAAAGTTTAGGTGAAGTTATTTTAGATCTAAAAAAAGAGGATAAATCAAGTAATAGTGGGAAGAATATTTTATATAGCTTAAGTATAAGAGAAATTATTGTAGAAATAGAGAAAATACCACATGATGAAATTGCTTTTATGTTAGACGGGATAGTGCTGAATGAAATCGTAGCTATGGCTGGACTTAAAGAAAAAAAGGGCATGGGAGTTGGATATGCACTCAAAAAAAGTATAAAACAAGGGATTTTGTCTGAGGACTTAATGACAGCTTCAATGATGTTAACAGCAGCTGCTAGTGATGCTAGAATGTCAGGCATAAATCTATCGGTTATGAGTAGTAATGGAAGTGGAAATAATGGTCTTACAGCAATTTTACCTATAGTTGCATATAAAAATATATTTAATGTGGATGATGAAAAATTAGCTAAGGCAGTTGCCATAAGCCATATTGTAAATAGTTATATAAAGCATTATATAGGGAGATTATCAGCACTGTGTGCATGTGGTGTTGCAGCTGGAACTGGTTCGGGAGTAGCTATAGCATGGCTTATGGGCGCAAGTTATGACCAAATAGATGGAGTTATAAAGAATACAATTGCAAATACCTCTGGCATGATATGCGATGGGGCAAAGGAAGGCTGTTCTTTAAAGCTTTCAACCTCAGCATCAGTTGCAGTATCTTCTGCAATTTTGGCTATAAATAATTCTATTGTGCCTGTAAGGAATGGAATAGTTGCAGAAACTGCGGAACAGACTATAATGAATTTAGGTGTTTTATCCGTGGAAGGTATGAGCATTACCGATAAGGTTATATTGAAGACTATGAAGAAAATGCAAAAGAAATATAATGAAAATTTATTATATGAAAATACAGGAACACATTTATAAATACAAGATATTATATATTAAGTAAATTTTAATTAATAAAAAATCAATAGGCTCGTCCACTTAAATTCTTAAATTATTATCAAAAAACCATGAATTACTATTGAATTTTAATTTAATTCTGATATAATAAAGTTAACAAATAGATATGAAACACTTTCAAAAATTTTATAGTTTTTAATTCTGAGATATTCGTGAAGCTCTTATTTTCAACCTACAATATTTATACGGGAGTTCAAGATCTAGGTGTGTATTAGGCCTATAAGTCCAATTTATAATTGGCAAGGACTGCTAAGCATCTCTGAGGACACCCACCTATCATAAAGATAGGTGTAAAAATTGGGGCAACGGTACCTTGGATTATAATTAAAATTTTTGGTTCGTTTATAAAAAGAGATGGAAATATCTCTTTTTTTTTGTGGTATAATTATCTTTAGTGATTAATATTGAGGTGAGATTTTATGACAGAAGATGAAGTACTAAAAATGTTAGAGGAAAACCCAATTCTTATAAAAAACATTGAAAATCCCAGTGATGAACTGAAGCTTGCAGCTATAAAAAAAGATGGGCGAATGATACGTTATATTAAGAATCCTTCAGAAGAAATGGAGAACCTAGCAATAAAAAGTAATCCGTGGTCAATTGAGTTTATTGAAAATCCAACTTATGACATGAAAAAATATGTTGTGTCAGAGATATGGAATACTTTAGAGTTTATTAAAAGTCCTTCTGAGGAACTTATAAAAGTAGGTATCCGGCAAAAGGGATATGCCATAAGATATGCTGTTTGGCCAAGCATTGAACTTCAAAGATTAGCTATAGAAAAAGATTATGACTCTATAAAATATATTGTTAATCCAATTGAAGAAATACAACTATTAGCTATAAAAAGAAATTATGCTTGTTTAAGGTATATAGAGAATGCAAGTTTAAGTGCAGAGATACTGGCCATTTCTGAAAATGAAT
>NZ_JBNMNU010000245.1:0-5121 GCF_051278035.1 Clostridium sp. | reverse complement strand
TTCATTACATATCTCCTAGCTAATTATTTATTTGTTTTTGTTCATATTTATCCTTACGGTTATTAAGAATAATATGTTGAATAACTTCTTCTATGAAAATAAAAAAAACGATTCTTGATTTTTCATAGGGTTTAAGATCATTTGGTTGTAGAAATTTTGACATCCAAAAGATCTTATTATAATCAGTCAGTAAGGAAGCATTATATTCTTCAACAATCAATAAAACTTGACAGTTTTTCTCTTTTGCAAGGGTGTTAATTCGATCGAAAGACTTAAATCTACCTGTTGTAGAAAAAATAACAAGTAGGCTTTTGTCATCAAGTAGACTCTCAACAGAAATTTCATCAGGTACAGCGATAACAAATTTATTTGTGTTAATTCGTAATTTGTATTCAAAATATTGGGTACAAATAAACGAAGGGCCATAACCAAAAAGAATAATTTTTTTATAAGAATTTATAAGTTCTATAAATTCATCTACTAAAGATATGTCAAAATCATCTATAAAATCTTTGATTCGCTCGAGTTCTATTGAAGACTTGTTTTTAGGAAGACCATTACCATATAAAAAATCAACATATTGTTTATAATTGTTAAATCCAAGCTTTTTTACAAATTTAGAAATCTTAGACACAGAACAATCACAAACTTCAGCTGCGTTTGTTATTGTAATATTGGTGGCAGTTTTTGATAAAATAATAAGAGTTTCATTAATCTTTTTTTCTAAAGGGTTCAATTTGTTAAAGTCTATATTTATCATAATCACTATTAGACAATCACTATTAGATAATCTAAATTACTCCTTAAATTATTAAGCAATTTCACACTACTTGTATTATATTGTAACACTAGTGAAAGTGTTAGTAAAGTGATTTAACATGGATATCCATTATAATATGGAAAGTTTTCCGTATATAAAAAAAATATATAATTAATTAAATAATTTTCCATAAGTCGTTGGCATAAAATTCCAATTAAAGTAGTATATTATTGTATGCTTTATGCAGATAATAAAAATGATTAGATGGAGGTGACTATTATAAAAAATAAAAATGATATGAGACTTGCCATTGCAATAACATGGGTAATATCTTTTGCTTTTATGTGGATTATATTTAATGCCTTTTTGCCTAAAAATGAATTTAACATGGAACTAAATCAAATTGAAAAAAGTGTGGAAATAAAGGATTGGAAACAGGCTAAAAAATCAATGGAGCAGTTAAAAAGAATTTATAATAGAAATAGGACATTAATTCAAGCAAATAATGCAACAGAAATTTTAACGACTTTTGAGTTTGCAATAGGACAGCTAGATATTTCAATACAACATAAGCAGGCTTCTGCTCTTGAATATATTGGAGGACTGAGAGCTTCACTTGACTTTGTTATGAAGGCATTTCCCGGGCCTTAATACAGGTTATAGCTAGATTTAACTATATATTTTTGGAGGAATAACATGAATGATCTTTTAACTTTTAGTATAAGAGTTTTTATAATTTTCTATTTTACATATTTATGTACTAGGGCTTTAACTAAGAAAGCTATGGCACAAATGACAGCCTACGAGTTAGCGGGGATTATGATACTCGCAAACGTTGCTGCTGAACCTCTTGTAGACAAGGTTACGGTGAAGTCAGTTTATGGTGCTGGGTTATTGGTAATCTTAATGTTTATTAGTTCAAGGTTGGCACTGAAAAATAAACTTACACCTATCTTAGAGCATACTCCAACTATTATTGCTAATAAGGGAAAACTTGATATGAAGGCATTGAAAAATTTAGGGCTAAGCTTAAATCAGTTAGAGGGACTTATAAGGCAGCAGGGATACGATAAAGTATCTGATTTAGATACAGTTGTAATGGAACCTCAGGGGAATATTTCTGTTTTTCCTAAAGCTGAAAACAAACCTGTTACATTAAATGATATAAATATAAAAACTAATACACAAGGAATCACTATCCCACTAATTATGGATGGAAATATTATATATAGCAATCTTAAGCATATACAAAAAACCAAAGATTGGCTTTTACAGGAGCTAAATAAGCAGGGGATATCTGACTATAAGAGTGATGTCGGTATTGCGGAACTTGATACAAATTGGAAGCTAAATGTTTTAAAAAAATAAGCGGACTTTTATCTGGTCAAGTTATTAATTATGTGTGAATATAAAAATAACATCCCAGTCAAGGGATGTTATTTTTATAGTTGTTTTAAAGTTTTAGATTGTTACATTTAAGCGGCCTCTGTCTCTGATTGCTCAGTTTCCAGGTTGCTTTTTCTTGTCATACCTATAAAAGTTGCTATCAGTGCTAGCACTAAACTAGGTATCAACCAGGAAAATCCCATATTTGCTAATGGAAGTTTATCTACTAATGTATACAAAGGTTCAAGTAATTGAACAATTTGTTTTATAAATGATATTTCTATAGTTTTTAGTGCATCTAATAGACCTATTGCAAATGCTCCTGCAACTCCACCTTTGTATGCGTATGGGTGAGGTATAAATTTATCTAATAGGTTAAATACAATAAGTATTATAACTACTGGGTAGGCTAATACCAAGAAGGGCACTGCTATTTGAACTATAGCTTCTACTCCAACTGCTGCCATTATGGCACTAAATATACATGTAACTGTAACTATAAGTCTGTATGTAAGTTTGCCTTTGCTTAATTTTTCAAAGTAACTTCCTACAATAGCAGTAAGTGCTATTGATGTAGTCATACATGCTGCTGACACAGCTACTGACATAACTAGTTGTCCGCTTTGTCCGAGTAGCCTATTTGTTATTTCCATTATCAATGCTGATTTAGATATGTCTGCTGCTACACTTCCGCTAATAGTTGCTCCAAGATATAATAGTCCTCCATAGACTATTGCGAGTAAACTTCCTGCAATTATTCCGGCTTTAGTTGTCATTCTAAGTTGTTCTTTTCTTTGTAGATATCCTTTTTCTATGATACCAGTAAGTATGATGCCACCCATAAGTATTGCTCCCAGTGTGTCCATAGTTTGGTAGCCTTGCAAGAAACCGTCTGAAAATGGGTTAGCAAGGGTTGTTGCTGCAGGTGTTCCTAGTGGGTTAACTACTCCGCTATATATGATAAATCCTATAACTAATAGTAGTATTGGAGTAAGTATTTTACCTATCTTATCGACTATGCCAGATGGCTGTATCACGAAATATAGAGTAATAGAAAAATATATAATTGAAACAATAAGTGGATGTACCGCAAACATTGGCTTTACACCTATTTCATATACGGTAGCTGCAGTTCTTGGTATTGCAAGTAATGGTCCGATAGCGAGTACTACCACAGCACCTAATATAGTTGCAAATTTCACACCTACTTTACTTGCGAGGTCATTGATGTTTCCACCTGCTTTAGACACTGCTAGTACGCCCATTACTGGCAAACATATACCTGTTATAAAAAATCCAAGAAAGCTCATCATCCAATGATCGCCTCCAATTACTCCAATAGCCGGTGGGAATATTAAGTTGCCTGCTCCGAAGAACATTGCGAATAGTGCAGCTCCAATTATTAAAACGTCTTTAGTTTCTTTTTTCATAGTGCGCCTCCCTCATAGTTCATTTGGTATTATATATAGCAATTAATATGCCGAAATATTATAATTTTCAGATATTTTCGAAAAAAGGTCTATACGTGAGCAATAACACATGCTTAATAATATTTATTTTTACAATAAGCTTGTAAACGTTTGTAAGTATTTCTAATATAATAATAAAAGTGGGCAATATTTTTCCACCCATTATGGAAAAAAATTGCCCACTTTTACTTTTGTATCGCATATTCGTTAACTTTATTTTGTAGCTGTCTTCGAGTAATCCCTAATACTTTTGCTGTTTTTGTCATGCTAAAGTTATTTTTGACAAGTACTGTTTCAATATATTTTTTTTCTATTGCAGATCTAAAAGCTTTTAACGTTTGATCTCCTTCATAGTCAGTAGATGGAACCTCATGTATTAGCAAATCATCTTTTGATATAACTCCATTCTCACTAAATACCACAAGTCTTTCAATTATGTTTTTGAATTCTCGCACATTACCTGGATAGTCATACTGGTTTAGATATTCCCAAACATCAGGCTCTATGGTGTGTATTTCTTTTTTCATTTGCTTAGAGGCCATATCAATGAAGGTACTAGCCAAACTATATATGTCTTCTTTATGTTCTCTTAGTGGTGGTATTTCTATGATGATGGTGTTAATTCTATAGTAGAAATCTTCTCTAAATAGTCCTTGGTCTATTAGTTTTACTATAGATTTGTTAGTGGCTGTTATCAGTCTAAAGTCAACGGGAGTACTTATGTTGCTACCAATTTTCTCTATAGCTCTGTCTTCAATGACTCTTAGTAGTTTAATTTGAGTAGATAACGGCATGTCAGCTATTTCATCTAGAAATAAAGTTCCCATGCTTGCTGATTCAAATCTACCAATTCTTTCTTCATTTGCACCAGTGAAAGCTCCCTTGTTATGTCCAAACAATTCAGATTCTAATACGCTTTCAGATAGAGCATGACAATTTACTGCCACAAAGGGTTTGTTTTTGCGCTGGCTCTGAGTGTGAATATAGTTTGCAAATACTTCTTTTCCTACTCCCGACTCCCCAAGCAAAATAACGTTTACTGGTGTTATAGCTACTTTTCGAGCCATATCTATGATTTTTGTAAATTCTTTATTTTCTGATTGTAGAAGTGATTTCTCTTTTTTATCATATGTTTTAGCGTTTAGTTCTGATTTTTTGTAATCTTTAAATGATTTTTCTACCTCTTCTATCAGTTCGACAGGGTCATTTCCTTTTACAAAATAAGATACTGCCCCTTTTTTCATGGCTTCCACTGCAGTAGAAATAGTTGCATATGCGGTCATAAGTATGACTTTAATCTCTTTATCTAATTCGACTATTTTTTCTAAAAGTTCTATGCCACTCATTCCATCCATCATTAAATCCGTAATTACCATCTGATAATTTTTGTGCTTGATTTTCTCTATGGCATTTTCTGCCGACAGCACTGTTTCTACAATATAGCCTTCTATTTCAAGTATTTTAGTTAGTCCTTTTGAGTATGCTGCTTCATCATCTACTATTAAT
>NZ_JBNMNU010000244.1:0-5143 GCF_051278035.1 Clostridium sp. | reverse complement strand
CACCAAACAAACAATTGGTATATAATTACATTAATAGAAATAAATAAATAAATAAATTATTAGTTGTAATATTAGCGGCTTCTTATCAAAACGTATAACAACATTATACGAGGAGGTTATTATATGAATATAGCTTATGTAAAAATATCAACCATAAAGCAGAACGAAAGCAGACAACTAGAAGTCTTAAAACAATATGATATAGACAAGTGGTTTAGTGAAAAGGTTAGTTCTAAATATCCAAATAGACCAGTGTTAAAAACAATATTAGAGCTAGCTAAAAAAGACGACACAATATATATCCATAGCCTGGATAAGTTAGCAAGTAATACAAAGAATCTGTTAAATATAATCATGCAATTGCAAGCAAAAGGAATACAACTAGTAAGTAGTAAAGAGAACATGGACACAAGCACTGCAACAGGAAAATTAATGTTAACTATGATTGATGCTATTAATACCTTTGAAAGAGCAAATATGTTAGAACGTCAACGCGCGGGGATAGCAATAGCAAAAGAGAATGGAGTATATAAGGGTAGACGCGCTATACGTTATCCAAATGATTGGTTTATAATATATAGCCAGTACAAGACAAGGGCACTAACAGGAACAAAAGCTATGAATCTGTTAGGACTTAAAAGGAATACCTTCTATAAATTATTAAAAAAATATGAAGAGGACTAATAAATATTAGTCCTCTTCATATTTATTCTATTGCTAATTCACCCATACTAATGAACCTTTTGATATTTTATCATAAAATAATTTTGCCATATCTACTGGCATTCGGATACATCCATGAGATGCCTTTTCCCCTAACGTCCCATCGTAGACTTCCCCAGAGGCCCTTAAAAGTATTGAATGTAGCAGATAATTCCCACTATATCTTGTCCAATATTTACAGATTACTCCAGGACCTGCAACGAAAGAATACCCTTTTTCTTTTATCGTAAATAATCCTATTTTTGAAGGTGTAACATTGTTACCCGATGCACAGGAGTATGTTTCTAGTAAAACCCAATGTCCAGCACTACCAGTAAATATATTTACCCTTTGCCTATCCGTATCCACCCAAATAAAGTATTTTGTTTTACTGACGAAAGTACTTGTTGTATTTACATAGGTTTCCAGTTAATTTTTATCCAAGTATTTTTTATTAGTAACTGAGTTTGGGGGTACCGAAACCTTGCTCCGATCTACCCACATTTGTGAGCCATCAGATTTTCCAATTAAGTATCTCATATTACTTTCATCTAATATTTCTACTTTTAAACCTGTATATGTTCCGTATACTGCATTAGACTTTACTAAACTATTATAAACATATTTTGTGATAGGTTTAGCCGCTATTGCTTTTGCAATTACTACAGATGACAAAACACTATATACTTTCACTTTATCATAAATCTTATAGGATCTAATTTTATAGTAATAAACATAATTAGTTACAAGTCCACTATTTATAAAGCTAGTACTTGCAGCATTGTATCTTAACATGTTTGCTCCTGCAGCAGATGTTGACCTATAAACTTCATATCCACTTGCCCCCTTTACTGCGCCCCAACTAACCACAATGCTATTATATGAAGATGACTCTGCTTTTAAACTTGTTGGTGGTACCGGAGGAGCAACTATCCACTTTGCAAATAGTGTTATATCCTCAGTTATATCCGTATTTTCAAAATCAAACTTGTTTTCAAAAGTGGTATTATCTTTATACCATCCTCCAAAAATAAAGCTTGTCTTAACTGGATCTAAAGGTGTAACTACTTTCTCATTGTACTCAGTTGACAGATTTTTTATATTTGAACCGCCATTAGAATTAAAGCTTACTATGGAATCTACTTTAAATGTAATATTAGAATTATTATTATAAGTTCTAATTTCTTCATTATCTTTTAACATGACTTTTTCTACATACCATTCACCTTTTACCATATCTAGAGGAACTATATATTCTAATTCATACTTTCCTGTGCTTCCATTATAACTTGGATGCAGATCTATCTCTTTAGTTTCATAAGCTCTGCTCTTAATTAATATTACGTTATCATTACTATTTGTTAGATCAGATAATGTATCATTTGATTTTATCTCGAATTTTATTGTGTCTAAAGGCTTAACTTTTGTTTTTGATAATATTAGTTTAACCGTTAGATCATCTATAGTTTTGTATAAACTTACTTGCGTTTTTAATACTTCAATAGCGTCTGCTGCTGATTTTGAAACCGCCCCACCAAGTAAAATTTCTTTGCTATTATCGTTTATATTGTTTCTTATAACTGCCGCTAATTTTACATTAATCGCAGAATTTCTACCAACTAAAACTATAGGATTGTTACCCTTAGCTGCAAGTGCTGAACCTGCAAGTGCATCTACCAGGTTCGCATTTGTACCTTTTGCAATGTAAATACTACTATAGTCTTGTTCAAAATTATCAAGTATTGCTGCATTTGTTTCATATCTGTTTGCTCCAGATATTCTTGTAGCATTTGCTGCTATAGCAACCTCCTTACTAATAACTCCCGTCCCTCCAATTGCATAAACAGTTTTGCCTTCAATGTACTTTGCTTGATCAGCTGTTAATTTATTTTTAACAACAAGTAATATTGGCATTCCCTTTATAGCTGCAACTGACGAAATTGAAAGCGCATCTGAATATGCTAACCCATTTGCAATAACTACTTCTTCTGGCTCTACTGTAAAAGCTTCAAGTGCTATTTTATAGGAGGTGTCCACTCTATCTTTTCCTGATATACGCTTAACCGTAAAGTCTTCTAAAGCTTTTTCTACTGCTGTTGAAATAGCCCCTGTCCCTCCAACTATGTAAACATTTTTAACTCCTAATGCATTAAGTTCATTCAAAACTCCTGTTGGAAGTTCACCGGGTTTTGTGAGTAGTATGGGTGCTTTGTCCTTTGCGTATGCGAGTGGAGCTGCGGCAAGCGCATCTGCCAAATCATCCCCTCTAGCGATAATTACATTTTCTGATTGCGACCAACCATCCTGTACAATTTTTAGGGCGGTTGCGTACCTATCAGACCCTTCTAATAATGTTGACGCTGATGCTACTCTTTGGAACGTTACCGTTGCATGTAACACCGTAAATATTAAACATATTACAAATAACTTCCTTGTTTTTCTGTACATAATTCTGATTTCCCCCTTGACCTTTATACTTAACTTAATCTTGCCGTTAATGATTATTTTATGTATGAACATTTTATATTCTATATTATATAAATAAATCCTTTTATTTTGATTTAGTTATTTTAAAATCGTGAACCCTTCGCTTAATGACGAAAAAAACTGCGGACATATATTAAAATATGTGTCCGCAGTTTCCACTCTCTGGTTGCCTCCAAGTATCACTAAATTTTACAAATACCTGTCACCCTAGTTCAAAAATTTTTACCACAGGCAATCAACCTTTTATCACCTTTTATTAATTTACTTTTATCTATTCCAACTTTAACCTTCATTTTTTTAATTTTCTTCATTTTATACCCCACCTTATACACATAAATTCCACTCATTAAAATTATTGCCCAGCTTGTACTATACTAATCAGTTTATATTAATTAATTGTATAATATTCCAAATGTTCAAAAATATTAGTTATAGACAATTACTGTAATAATGAAATAATAAATGGAGTATCGTATTTAGTAGCAAATAATACAAAAATAATCCTTATATAAGCGCCACTAACTTATGCAAGGATTATTTTACTCTATTATATTCTAACTTTTTTCTCTATTACAATGGGGAACTTTTCATCCCCTTGTAATGTTGTATTCTCTTCTAAAATAGTATTTTTATCAATTATAACATTGCTGATACTCCCACGCCTAAAGGCATTGGGGTTCTTAGGTATATCATCTTCTCTCATACTCTCATTCATAAAAATTCTATAAACTACAACATATCAGAACTAAATGACTTCCCTAAGACTTTCACTACCAATTATCCCAATGGATAAATTAACGATAGTTTAAAGGCTCATATCAAAACCTTTTTTTATATTACCTAGCTTTTAAATTCCCATGCTTGATATTCTTTTATTGTTACTGCTCAATAATCTATTAATTTCTTTATCGTGCAAATGTTTAAAATTATCATAAGTTCCAAAACATAATTCTCTATCTACTTCTTCCAAGTTGTCTTTTACGTTCATAATTAAGAAACTACTATACAAATCTCTTTGTATTTTGATTATTTCATTGTTCACATTAAAATAATTCCAACGTTCTGATAATTCTTTCTGATTACATTCACTATCAAAATGATTATATTGACTAGCTTTTACTTTATAAGTATTGATTTTATATAACATTTCATTATTCCATTTAAGCTTATTATCTAATATAGTTAAAAACATACTTGGTGCTTTGTTTGCTAAAGATCTACCAAATCTTTTCTTCTTATTGAATTTACCCGTTTTTTCACTAACAGTTGTTTCTTTTGAACGCTTTTGTAGTCCTTTATAATTCATGGACTCAACTTTAATAACATTTCCAAGACTTAAAATATAGTTAGCTAATTTTTCATGTGATTGCTTTCTATCTAATTTTCTTAATAACTTTCTTTTAATTGTTTCAATGTTATTAATTTGAGGTGCTAACTCTAATAGTTTAACTTCATGTCTTGAAGCAATTCCTATCGTTTGAGTTCCAATATCTATTCCAACATTGCCTTCTCCTATGATGTTTCTAACCTCACCAGTTTCTTTATTGTATTTCAAAGGTGGAACTCCTTCTAGTATTAATTGAATATAATATTTATACTTTTTACGAACAAATTTTCTTACAATTCTACAAAACTTAACTTTGTTTAATAAAGATATTTGTGCGTATTCGTCGTTCTTTTTTACAAGTGTATTTATTTCTAATCCATTCCAAAGCAATTTATTATCCTTAAATCTAATTCCTGTTCCATTAGATTTACCTTCAACACTGTTCATTTCACCATATTTTTTAAAATAAACTCTATTTGCTTTATGCAACATTAATTTCTGAAAAGCACTAAAACACCTAGTTGCTATCTTTTGGATGGTGAAACTATCTATATTGTCCTTAAAATGTTTTTGAATGGGTTTTACAAAAGTATGAAAGGAATATTCAGTCAAATTATATTTTTTATT
>NZ_JBNMNU010000243.1:0-5191 GCF_051278035.1 Clostridium sp. | reverse complement strand
TTTATATGCATGGGCGGTGTTTTTTAATGAAACAGGAGTCATTTGGAAAATATATATCAGCAATATATAGGCATCTGCAAATACTGATCAATCATGATCTTAGTGAATACGGTATAGGCAGCGGACAATATTATTTCTTCATTCAAATCTGTAGCAATGAGGGTATTTCCCAAAAAGATTTAAGCAAACTTATAAAAATAGATAAAACGACTACAGCAAAAGCAATAAAAAAATTAGAATATGAAGGATATATTTACAGAAAACAAGATTCGACAGATAGGAGGTATAACAATGTTTATCTGACGGAAAAAGGGAAGAAATTTATACCTATTTTAAGTGAGAAGATGGAGAATATGACGGCGATTTTAAGTAAGGGAATGACCGACGAACAACGTGATATAACTCTTGAAACTCTTAAATTTATGTTGAGAAATACCATTGATTCTATCGATGAAATTAAAAATAAGGAAAAGTGAAAACATTAAAATATAACTCCACACTTGTGGAGTTATATTTTGCACAATAGTTGCAATAACATACTATAATGCAAGGAGATGATCCTCGCGTTGAATATTTCAGGTGTGTAGAGGAATGTCACTTTTAATAAGGAGAATGATATATGGGTAAAAACAAGAAATTGTTAACAAGCGGACCAGTTGTAAAAACTCTCACGACACTTACAATACCTATGATTTTTGGAATGCTGAGCATGGTGATATTTAATATTGTAGATACTTATTTCATTGGTAAGTTGGGTACAAATCAGATAGCGGCCTTAACATTTACTTTCCCAGTTATATTAATAATAGGTAGTTTATCTCAGGGAATTGGGGTTGGAGCGTCTGCAGTTATTTCTAAAGCTGTTGGTGAAGGAAATCACCACAAAATTCAGCGATATACAACCGATAGCTTATTACTCGGAGTGAGTCTTGTTATCATTTTTGCAGCAATAGGGTTATTAACCATTGAACCGCTCTTTAAAATGCTTGGTGCTGATTCAGATATCATGCCCTACATCGTACAGTACATGCGGATATGGTACATCGGTGTTGCATTTGTTGTAATACCAATGATAGGGAACAATGCCATTCGTGCCATAGGAGATATGAAAACTCCTTCTATTGTGATGGCTGTGTCAGCTGGAATAAATGTTCTATTAGACCCTTTGTTTATTTTTGGATTTGCATTTATCAAACCAATGGGTGTATCGGGAGCTGCTATCGCTACTGTTATTTCCAGGGCAATTACGCTTATTGTTGCCCTTAGAATATTAATCGTCAGAGAAAATCTGATAAGCTTCAAAAAGACAACTCTAACAGATATATATAATTCATGGATGGAAATTTTATTTATAGGGCTTCCTCATGCGGTGACAAAAATGATAGTACCCGTAGCTACAGGTGTTATCACAGGACTTATTGCTTTATATGGAAAAGAAGCAATTGCTGCATTTGGAATAGGCACTAGACTTGAAATGTTTGCATTGATGGTAAATGCTGCGCTTGCTTCGGTTCTTATTCCTTTCGCGGGTCAAAACTTAGGTGCTGGAGAAGTTGGTCGAGCTCAAAAAAGTATAACGGTTAGCGAAATATTTGTAATTGTATATGGAGTGGCAATGGCAATGATTTTAATGTTATTTGGCAAATTTTTTGCGGGGATTTTTTCTTCTAGCTCCAGTGTGATAAGTCTTGTGCAGCAGTATCTATGGATAGTGCCTTTAAGTTACAGCGCTCAAGGTATACTAATGATATCGAGTGCATCTTTAATCGTTATGAACAAACCAATTATATCAGCGTCACTGACACTAATCAGACTGTTTGCGATTTATGTGCCTCTAGCTTTTTTAGGTTCTCATTACTTTGGCCTTATTGGCGTATGGGTTGCAATCACAATTTCTTTTATAATTATTGCAATAGCAGCACATATGATCATGAAGGTTAAATTAAAGTTACTACAATCATGAAAGTGATGGAGTTGAAAATAAGGTCGAGATGTCTAACTTTTTTAAAACCCCTATCTGGAGCTCAGAGGGTTTTTTTTGTTCGAGATAACATTTATTTTTATTAAATTACACCTAATTATTTCTTTATTAGTATGTTTTTTGTAGTAAGAAAGACTAATATAAATAATATTGTACTTATAATAGATATATGCTTTGTTATAAAATCAAACTTGGGGAAAAATCCATAAATAATATATGTTATCATGCAAAGAATAATAACTCCATCATGAATAAGTTTTTTTAAAAGGAATCTTTTAAAGATATTGTTTATAGAGTTATCTAATTTGCAATGAAAAACAATCATAGAAATTGATATATTTATTATTACTATTAAATATATATAAGATATACTAATCAAATTTAAATTATTACTAATATTAATTGATGCTACCACTAATAAAAAAAAAATAGATATTAATTGTGTTTTAGTTAATATATTGAAAAATAAATATTTTTTTTCATCATTCATTTTATCGAAACGTAAAGTAGACACAAAACATATAAAAATGAGCAGCAATAATAACTTATTTGGATTATCTAAAATAAAATTAATGTAAAAATCAAATCCTTTCTTTTTTTATAATGTGAAATTTAAATATTTTTTCTAAGATGAGACTAAGCGCTCTAAATACTATTGATCGCGTATGCTATTACATTTATTTAAAGTATAGCATTAATTTTAAAAATACGGTAAAAATTATACTTAATAAAATGATAGAGAATAATGAGGTGGTTCTTTAGAACAATAAAAGTTTGTGGCGTTTTTAGTTGTGACACTTAGGATATTAGTGCGGACATGAAGATTAGAATATCTCTAATCTTTATATTTATTCTATATTATGGTATTATTAAGTTGCAATCGTAAAATATTGTGTAATATGGAAACAATGTAAAATGTAGTATAGTAACACTTATGAAAATTTTAATCATATGGGAGTGTTAATTTTGAATAAAGATAATAACAAAATGGGATTAGGTTCACTTTCTTTATTGATTTGCATTACGGGAATATTCTATTCCTTAATATTTTTTATACCATCAGTTATTGTTGGTTATAAATTTAAAAATAATTTAGGTGCAACAATAGGTAAAATAGTATCTTCAATCATTGTTATACTTATATTGGTATCCATTCCTGGGTTAACTGTATAGTTCCCAACATTCTTACAAAGCAAATAAACTAGTAGAAAAATATAGATATAGTTATGTCACAACATTCATAAACTTCGACACAATGGTGAAAATGGTTCGGTAATCGTAAATCTACGATATTTAAATAATAATTAAAAAGGTGAATATATCTGTTTTGTCAGTAGATAAGGATTTTTTTATTGTTACAACAGGGAAATATGTGTTTAAATGTAAATACCGAATTAGCATAAATGAAATTATTTAGGAGCATCAACGAAAATAATGCGAAGAGAATTCATGGAGGAGAAAACAATGATTGAATCGAGATGTGGAATTAATTGTTCAAAGTGCGAATATAAGGAGTCTACAAGTTGTAAAGGATGTGTAAATATAGATAAGCCATTTTGGCGAAAAGAGTGCCTTGTAAAATCTTGTTGTGAAAGTAAAGAACTATTACATTGCGGTGAATGTAGAACTTTTCCATGTGATTTATTAAATAGTTTTTCTTATGATAAAGAACAAGGCGATAATGGTATGAGAATTGAACAATGTAAAAATTGGGCAAATTGGTATAAATAAGGTTTGAATTAAGTCAATATATGCATAGATTACGATGCGACAAGAAGTCGCTAATTAGTAGTGTTTCGTAAGAAACTGTGTTAGTTACTAAGTGTATCACCACTCGAAACAAGTAAAGATTTGACCATTCCAGCCTTTACTATTATGTTATATAATAGTAGTATAAATTGAAAAAAATATTTGTATTCTATAGAGGGAGGTATTTTAAATGACAAAAATGAAATTTTATATGCTGATAGTACTTGCACTTATGTTATCATTAACTTTTGGTTCAACAGTTTTTGCAGATTCTTTATCAGGCGTAACAAGCTCAAACTTAATATCGATAGGGTCAATGCATGACATAACAATACATGAACCTACAATGGTAAGTAATTTAAACTTACCATCAACTATCTCAGTTATAACTACAGAAGGAAATAAAAGAGTAGCAGTACAGTGGTCTAATTATTCTGGTGAAAGTATAAATGAAACTACTGAGCTAAGTGGCAAAGTTGTATTACCTCCAAGTATTTTAAATTCTACTAATATACAGTTGGACGTAACTCAGACAGTAGATTATGAAGGTGAAGGACTTTGTAGCTATTTAGGTATAGTCAGAGGTAACAACATAATTAATATACCGCCGGATACTACCACAAGGGAACTTATAAGCAACTTAAGGTACAACGGTAAAACACTACCAAGAGAAATGTCTCCAATCGTCGTAGACCATCGTCACAATAAAATATACAACCGTAGTGTAAGAGATGGAGATTTACTAGAAATTATCGTTGGACAATATACGCATACTTATTCTCTTAGTATCATAGTTGGACCACCATCAAATTCAAGTTTGTTATTATATATAATTCCAACTAAAACTATAGCTGTACCTATTACTAGAATGGCGAGTAGTTTAAACTTACCATCAATTATACGGATTGATACTACAAATGGAATTGTAAACTTACCTGTTAAATGGAACATACCAGTAGATTTAAGTATATCAGAAAATGTCCAAATATCTGGAACGATTGTACTACCAGATAATATTTATAATTTAGCCGGGGTGCAGCTACTTGTTTATCAACGAGTAAACTATCGACCAATTGGGCTTTCTAGCTCGCTTGGTATTATCATTCCGAATAGAATACTGTATATACCAGTAGGAACTTCTGTATCAAGTTTAATATGTGGCTTAACTAATACTGGTTCCTACACCCTAACTTTTGAAGATAAGGACAACAATACTTTAGGAACTGATGCTACTATTGTAACAGGAGATATACTTGTAGTTACTAACGGTAACACTAACTACAACTTCTATCTATCCACTAAAACTTCCATTACACATTAAACTACGTACTAAACGATAATGTTTAAAAGAGGATTATGAATGTGACGACTTAGGCAAATATGACGTCACAAGTTCCTCCTATTTAAGATATGATATTATTTTTTTATTATATAATACAAAACAATATATTCTTTTTATTT
>NZ_JBNMNU010000242.1:0-5199 GCF_051278035.1 Clostridium sp. | reverse complement strand
ATGGTATCCAAAAGTTTTACGAAGAGTGTGAGTACCTATTTCTCCAGATACAATTACTCCCTTTTCATTCTTTTCTACAATTCCTATCATTTCTGCTGCGTTATTTAGAATTCTATATGCTCGTTGTCTTGTTATAGGTGTCTCTCCAACATTTCTCTGAATCACACCAACAGAACAAAAAGAAAATGTATCCAAGAGTAGAGATACTTTTTTAAATCTCTACATTTAAGTGTACATTTTCTCATTCATAATTAATTTGATTTACAATAATTAGTTAGTTCTTTTGATCTTTTCACACTTAGCTCACCTTCTGCAAAACATTTTCTACACTGTTTTGATTTAATCCAAAGTCTCTGCAAAGGTATGCATACACCTCAATAACCAACATATGTGTAAAAGCAAGCCCCCAAATCATGGACCTTTTATCCGAAATCTGTTGGCTTGCTTTTACACGTAGGTTACTTAACCATTTTAAATTTTTTCATATTCTTTATTATATACATTTCCAAGGCTTGTACTATCCAATTACGTATAAAACTTTTAACTATTCATTTTATAATAGAAATCATTGCCCACATATATATATAGATTATATTGTGTACTACCAACTGGGGTTTTTATAGTAACAGACAATGTACCTTGTGCATGATGCGCACGTGTTTCAGTTTTTTGTGACATCACTAAAGTTAACCCAGTGTAATCAACTGGGAAAATGGCTGTACAACTTTTATTATTAAGTGCATCAATTCTATCGAATCCATCTCTTACAAGCGTAAAATCGGCAAGAAAACTGGCATAAAACAAACCATAAAACATTGCTACCTTTATATTTTTATAGGTACCAGTTGGAGCAGTGGTTGCGGCGGTTACTGTGTCTGAGGTGGGTTGTACCGATAGTTTTTGTATTTCAGTAGCATTTAATAATACATTATTTAATTTACCACCATCAAAATTCATGCTTGATATTGATATTGAACCATCAGCATAAATATATTTAGTGGAATGTCCTGCTAATTCTATTGTTTGAACAGGTGTTGCCTTTGTTAAAGAATCCCATAAAATACCTTGATATAATTTATTAAGAAGATTCTTTTGAGTAGCATTATCGACACCGTTACTTGTTAACCAAGCAATAAGTTCTTTTTTCTGAGCATCAGGAATAACAATTTTTTTATTCGATTGAATTTGTTCAACTTTTAGAATGTTTTTATCAACCCTATTATTTTGATTTGCAAAAACATTTGCATTTGAAGATAATACTAACGCAGAAATTAGTAACATTGATAACAACTTTTTAGATCGTTTATTCATTTATAATCTCCTCCTCGTAATTTATGTCCATACATATATTACCATTAAAATTTCTATAAGTGTATATATTCTCTTTACAAATATGTACTTTTATTTTATATTTTTAAATACTTATTGCTTAATATTAATATTAAAACTTATTTGTGTAATCTATTCTGTACTTATTTATATTGTTTTTGAATAATATGCTCGATTAGAGCCTTCGATACGCCGAAACTGAGCCAGGATAACGGAAAAATTTGAGCCACCTTCACGCGAGGTGATCCATATATGCATTTTTTGTCAATAATGAATTTATACACTACTTTCAGTGTAAATAAATTCAAGGGAGGTCATATTATTATGACCAAATATCGTGAAATACTAAGGCTTTACAGTCAAGGCATTAGCCAACGTAATATTGCTATAAGTTGCGAGTCTTCTCGCAACACCGTATCAAACACTTTAAAACGTGCTGAGGCATGCCAAACAGGTTGGCCATTACCGGAAGGTATGTCAGATGATGAATTAATTAAACGACTATTTCCGGAACGTATACTTTCTTCATCTCGAAGGGTCCCAGATTGTGAACATATCCATAAAGAAATGGCTAAAAGCGGCGTAACACTTAGCTTGCTCTGGAATGAGTATTGCGAAGAATGCAGATTGAGTGGTGAAATCCCCTTTATGTATACTCAATTTTGTAAAAATTACCGTGATTTTGCTACTGTCACTAAAGCCACAATGCATATTGACCGTAAGCCAGGTGAACAATTAGAAGTTGATTGGGCCGGCCAAACAACACCAGTTATTGATAGCAATACTGGTGAAGCTATTAGTGCCTATATTTTTGTTGCGGTCTTATCATCTAGTAAATATGCTTATGTGGAAGCTTTTTTATCACAAAATCAGGAATGTTGGATTACTGCACATATTAATGCGTATGAATTCTTTGGAGGAGTTACAAGGATTCTTATTCCTGATAATTTAAAAACGGGAGTAGACAGAGTATCTTGGTATACACCAATTATAAACAAAACTTACCATGAAATGTCTGAGCACTATGGGACAGCAGTAATTCCAGCACGTGTTAGAAAACCAAAAGATAAAGCTAGTGTTGAAGGCACTGTAGGCGTTATTTCTACTTGGATTATTGCAGCACTCCGTCATCAAAAGTTTTTTTCACTAAGAGATTTAAATGAAGCTATAAGCTTAAAACTATATGAGTTTAATAATAAACCATTCCAAAGGAAACCTGGAAGTAGACTAAGTACATTTCTGGAAGAAGAAAAATCAACTCTTATGCCACTTCCCAAAGCTCAATATGAGCTAGCTACCTGGAAAATTGCTACAGTACAATTTAACTATCATATTTCTGTAGACAAAATGAACTATAGTGTACCTTATGAATATATTAAACACAAAGTAGATGTGCGTAGTACACGTAACGTAATTGAGGTTTTTTATAATAATAATCGTATATGTTCTCACCCTAAATTGCACGGACGAGAAGGTCAATATAGTACAGTAGAAGAGCATATGCCAGAAGGTCATAAGAACTACCTTGCTTGGAATTCTGAAAGATTTATCTCTTGGGCAGAAAGTATTGGTAACAATACAACAATAGTGATAAAAGCGATTCTTTCTGTGCATAAAATAGAACAACAAGGCTATAAAGGATGCCTAGCATTATTAAAGTTAGCAGATAAATACGCTATTAGCAGACTTGAAGCTGCTTGTAAAAAAGCATTGGCTTATACACCAAACCCTAGCTATAAAAGTGTACAGACAATTTTAAAAACCGGTCAAGATAAAATTTTAAAAGAGGAAACTAACATAGATAATACTGATTCTGCTGATTTCGGGTTTACTAGAGGTGCAGATTATTATGGGAGGAATTCATCATGATAAATGAACCTACGGTTGCAAAGCTTAATGAGTTAAAACTCAATTCTATGGCAGAATCTTATCTAAATCAGCTACAAAATCCATCCTTTAAGGATCTATCGTTCGAAGAACGCTTTGGCCTTATTATTGATATGGAATGGTCTAGGAGGAAAAATAATAAGCTAACTAGCCTTATTCGCAAGTCTGAGTTTAGCTTAACTGATGCATGCATTGAAAACATAGAATACCATGTAGATAGGAAGCTTGATAAAGCACAAATCACAAGGTTATCTACCTGCAATTATATCCAAGAGAAGCATAATATAATCATTTTAGGTGCTTCAGGCGCAGGAAAAACATATGTAAGCTGCGCTTTTGGAATAGCAGCTTGCCGAAACTTCTTCACAGTAAAATATATACGACTTCCAGATTTGCTAAATGAATTTGCGGTAGCTAGAGGAGAAGGAATTTATCAAAAGGTAATTAAACAATATAAAAATGTGAGTTTGTTAATCCTTGATGAATGGCTTTTAGTACCTCTAAATAATAGTGAAGCTAGAGATCTATTAGAAATAATCGAAGCAAGGCATAAAAAAGCTGCTACTATTTTTAGCTCTCAATTTTCACCTTCCGGTTGGCATGGAAAGATTGGCGAAGGCACGTTGGCTGACGCTATCTTAGATAGAATAGTCCATGATTCATACACTATATTTATTGATGGAGAAGATTCTATGCGTAAACGAAAAGGCATTCAGAAATAACACAAATATTACTACAATTCATGCTATCTTGTTACATTTTGACTTTTACTGGATCACCCCGTAACAAGGTGGCTCAATTTTGAACATATATATGGCTCAACATAGAACGAATTGATGGATCAAAACCAACGAAATATTCAGTTTTGTACTTATTTGGTATATTTTGTATTATGATTTTGTAAATAAAGTTTAGAAGATATTATAACTTAAAGATAAGGATTTAAAAGATAAGAACTCATTGCTAAATTCCCAGCGACTTACGCTGCTTTGATATTTATATGGATAGCCATTTATTAATGGGTACTTATTTAAATAAAAAAGAAAGTGAGTTTAGTAATTCTAAACTCACTTTCTCCATATTTATTTATTTACTTTATTATTCTAACCTCTTGCTATGTAGCAAGCTATTTCATGAGTAAACCTTTAAAGTAAATAAATCAAAGTAAATACATTAAATCTGTATAAGTTTTATTTACTAATAAATCATCGTGGTAACATGGTTAATTACAATTGACAAAAACATTATAAGAAACATGTGCATTAACTTTCCATTTTTTTACCTGCAATAACTATTCCATGTAATTCCATATCGGACATATTAAATAATATAATATTCCTAATATTATTAAGTAAACTAACATAATCAAAATTGCACCTAATATAAAACTTGAAGAAGTTATAAAACCAATTACTATAAAAGTCAAGCAAGCTGCTGTATATAAGTATAAACCTAATTTCTTCCACTTAAATACTAGTATAAGACCTATAGTTTGAATTAAAGCTAAAATAATTGTTACAAATCTAGATGAATTCATTAATCCTTCAGGTTCTTTTGAGTGAACAAGTAAATAATTTAGTATACCCAAACTATATAATGCTATTAATACCAATAAAGTTAATGTTAACAATATTCCCCTTTGCTTGGATCCCGTAACCATTATTTTTCCTCCTCTATACTATTTGATTATTATATATATCTATATGGATATACAACTATTTAACTGTTTTTTTCTTAATCACTTTTATATCTAATACATATTCATTATAATTCAAAATTATGCTTATAGCCTCCAAAAGATAAGAATTATTGTTGTTAAGTCCTAATTAGATTTAATTCGATTTGATTAATTCAACAATAGTTTTAGGTTGATTTATGATCTAATTTATTGTATAAAAAGTTAGTTGGGTGTTTTTGCCTATCCCCCCCCCGAAAAGGTAAGTTAGTGTGAAATAGTAGAGTGTTTCTTCTATCCGAGGTTAG
>NZ_JBNMNU010000241.1:0-5213 GCF_051278035.1 Clostridium sp. | reverse complement strand
TAACAGCCGAAATTTTACATGCGGATTATAGTATGTATGGGATAGCGATGATATTAGTGTTTTATATTTTTAGAGATGATAAAATTAAAACTGTAATATCACAAACCATTGTATATATACTATTTGATGCATCGCAAATTTTATTTTATGTGTTCAAATTCCCTGATATAATATTAGAATTAGCTTGGTTTAGTCAAGCATTATCGTTACTGGCATTGATTTTTATATTTAAGTATAACCATAAGAAGGGTAAAGACCTAAAATACTTTTTTTATGCCTTTTATCCATTGCATTTATTGTCATTAGGTTTGATAAAAATATTTATGTGAAACAAATTGTCAAAGGGAGTTGGTAGAGTTATGAATTGGGTAATTAAAAAATTTAATGAGCTAAGTAGTGATGAACTATATGAAATTTTAAAACTTAGAAGCGAAGTCTTTGTAATAGAGCAAGAATGTATTTATGAAGATTGTGATGGTAAGGACAAAGAATCATATCATTTATTTGCAGAACAGAATGGTGAGATTCTTGTATACTTAAGGATTTTAGAAAAAGGTGTTTCTTATAGTGAGATATCTATAGGAAGAGTCCTGGCTAACAAAAAATATCGTGGGCGTGGATTTGCAAAACAAATGATGTTAAGAGCAATAGAATTTATTGAGCATTCTTTAAATGAGAAGGAAATTAGAATATCTGCACAGGTATATTTGTTGAATTTTTATTCGAGTTTTGGGTTTGCTCAAGTTTCAGAAGGCTATTTGGAAGATGATATACCACATATAGAAATGTTATATAAAAATCTAACTTAAAAGAACCCTAGCCGTTTACGCTAGGGTTCTTTGCTTATTATTAATTGGCAGGTAATTCGTCTAAACTTTTTAATTCATAACCTTGGCTTTTCCATTGCGTAATTACATCATCTAATATCTCTGCATTGGTTTTTGATACTGCGTGTAGTAACATGATTCCACCATTATGAGTTCTTTGCAATATACGTTTTTGAGCAGCTTCATGTGAAGGTTGTTTATTAGTAAGCCAGTCCATGTAAGCAAAACTCCAGAATATAGTTTTATATCCATAGTTTTGAGTATATTGTAAGGACAATTCACTGTACTTACCCATAGGAGGTCTAAAATATTTAGACATCTTTTTCCCAGTTATATTTTCATAGGCTACTTCTACATCAGATAATTCACTTATGAATTTTGTTTCGTCTTTTATAGATGCCATTGACGGATGTCTGGCACTATGATTACATACTAAGTGGCCTTCATCAACCATCCGTTTAATTAATTCTGGATTAGCTGTAATATATGGCTTTACAACGAAAAAGGCTGCTTTTACATTATGTTTCTTTAAAACATCTAAGATTGGGGCGGTATATCCAGCTTCATAACCCTCATCAAAAGTTAGATATAATACTTTTTTTGATATGTCTCCTAAATGATAGCACTTATATTTTGATATAAGTTCACGAGTTTCTTTAGGACCTTCAGGTGGCATATTATCGTTTCGTGGTTGAAAATACCAATTATATTCTTTTGTACTTACTGTATTTGAAGACTCTTCAGGATCAGGAACGAACACACTTTTTAAAATATCTAGTAGGTTAGATTCTTTTGAAATTTCATTGGTAAAATTTTTAATTGGATTGCTTCTTAACTCGCTGCTATAAGCAATACTAGAAAAACAGCTGATGTAGAGTAGTGAGGAAGTAACTATACACAAAATCTTTGATTTCACACTGTTCACCTCTATTTAATCTATTTATAAATTAATAAATTTATATACAATTTAGTATGCTCAGTATAGATATATAGATACGCAAATATGAATTGTTAGACCTTGGTAATTTTTATGAACGAATTTATAACATTTTTTAAATAAAAATGTTACTATGAGCCTTATAGTACTGTATACTAATAGTATGTCAAAGTAGAGGTGATTAAATGGATTTGTGTTTAGAACAACAAAAATTGATACATAGCAAGCCCTCAAAATATAGTTTAATTAGAGGTATGCGAAATTCGGGAAAAACAACTGCAGCCATTTATAGAAGTCTTTATTTGAAAAATCACTATTGCTTATATGAGGATGATAAAATATTAATGTTGACATCTCAAGATGAAGATATAGATTATATTAAAAAATTGTATGCCATAGCAGAAGATGAAACAAAGTTAGAGTATTTAAGTTTATTTTCTAGTAGTGAAAGAAACTTTCATGTGGTTACATTAGAAAGTATTTTACATAGATATTTTTTGGAATATCAAAATAAATATAAATTAAAATATGAATTAATTTCAGATAAGCATAAAAAAAGGAGAATAATGGAGGGTTGCATACTCCAGATTAAAGATATTTATCCAAAGTTAAAGATACTTCGTACCGACTATGTTGAATTTTTCATTGAAGAAGTAAAGTGGATAAAAAGTTGTAATTACTTAGGAATAGATTTATATTCAGATGTGAATAGAGTAGGAAGAAAATGCCCTAAAGGACAAGGGCCACAAAGAATAAGCAAAAATTCTACTGCTAGAAAGTCCATATATGAAGTTATGGTTATGTATAATGAAAAGCTTAAATCATTGAATTTGGTTGATAATGAAGATATTAATATGTATGCTCTAGAGATGGCGAAAATTATTAATATAGACAAGTATTGTCATATTATAAGCCATAAAAGTAACAACTTAACTAAAATACAGATAGATTTTATAAAGACATTATCCAATGAAAAACCTTATTCAAGTATTATGTTCCTTCTTGATATGGATAATCCTCACAAGAGTAACTCATGGATGGTAAAAGGTAAAAGAGTTAATACTAAACCACTAGGTGAGAAAGCAAAATCATATACATTTAAAAGTAAATATAATGCTCAAGTTGTTGACTCCTTTGAGAACTTTCAATTTTGTGATATAAGACATGGCAGAGCATATGATTTCATGAGGGATTATAGTAGGATTTCAGACATTCTAGTAACTGATGGAAAAGAAGGTTATGAATATTTAAATGAAGAATTATTGGAACTACCAGTGTATAGCGATATAGCGGCAGGAGAACCTATATTAATTAATTCGGAAGTGGAAGGTAATTTCTACATTCCGAAGTATTGGTTAAAAGGAGTGAAAAATTCATTTATTTTAAAGGTTAAAGGAGATAGTATGATTGAGGCAAACATTAATCATGGTGATTATGTAATAATAAGACATGAGAATGCTGCAAATAATAATGATATTGTAGCAGTTGACATAGGTGGAAATGCTACACTAAAGAGGCTTTCAATAAAAAAAGATAAAATATTACTTATGCCAGCCAATGAAAAATATCATCCAATTGTAATAGATAGTGAAGATACATACATTATAGGTACAGCTATAGCAATTATAAAGCACAAAAATTAAATTAAAAGGAGCCTCGTAAAGATGAAGATATTTTTAATTTCAGATATTCATGGTTCACTTTTCTTTTTAGAAAAGGCCTTAGATCGTTGTAATGAAGAGGGAGCAAGTTACATAGTACTTTTAGGGGATGCGTTGTATCATGGACCAAGAAATCCATTACCAAAAGGCTACAACCCTCAGGCGGTAGCTAGTCTCTTAAATGATTATAAGGATAAGATATTAGCTGTTAGAGGAAATTGTGATAGTGAAGTGGATCAAATGCTCATAGAATATCCAATGATGTCGGATTATTCCATAATATTGTTGGATAATAGAAGATTATTTTTGACCCATGGGCACATTTATAATGAAAATAATATGCCTAGTTTAAGTGAAAATGATGTTATGATACATGGTCACACTCACCTTCCCATAGCTAAAAAGCACAATGGCATATATATATTAAATCCTGGATCTATAACGTTACCTAAGGAAGATTACCCTAATTCTTATGCAATACTCGAAGATGATTTATTTCAAATAAAGGATTTACACGGCACTGTTATAAAAGAAATTGTGTTATAAGTAATAGTTTATAAAAAAAGGATAGCCGAGGCCATCCTTTTTTTATAAACTATTACTTTTCAAGAAAAAAACTAAATTTGTCCTTTTGTGGCGTAGATATTGAAATACTACGTTTATGAAGCACTTTATCAAATTCTTTAATTTGACCATCAACTATATTTGCGTAGTCTGTTTTACCATCTTCTACCCAACTCATAAATATATATGTATGTGAAGGGGTTCCAGGGGTTTGTGGTAGATCTGTGGTGAAACAGACATCTCCTTTTTCTAGTTCATTTAAGTTAGTATTTTTTTTCCAACCCTTAGAAGTTAAATTTTCTAGTAATCCATCAACTGTAGAGGTGTCGGTAGGGATGTCATAATCGTTAGCCCTCAAAATTTCTGCTAAGAGATATACAGTTAAACCTGTTTTATTCCCATTGTTTAGCTTAATTGATTTTTCTAGGTCAGACACCCTATTTTTTTCTACATTTAAATATTCATAAATATTATTTTTGGTTTCAGCTGGGGTAGTAGTTTTTTTAACTTCTTCACTTACCACTTTATTGGTTTCTTTGTCAAGAGTTATATCAGTTTTTGGTTGCATTAATGGACTATTCATGAATAGAGAAAAAATAATTATAGATACTACAACTATGCCAAGTGCTAACACAATTACATTGTTCTTAAATTCGTTTTTGTCTGCTAACTGATGCATTTCCCTTATGTACTTGTCACTTTCATTAATTTCATTTAACTTAGATTTCCTGCTACTATAATTCATACTAGAGTTATTTTTCTCTGAAATATTGTTATTAGAATACATTTTATTTATAATTTCACTATTATCGTCCGTTATAATTTCTTCATTTACTTTTTTATCTTCACTCATGTTTTCCTGCTCATTAATATAGGTAGCATTTTAATATTAAACCTATATATCTGCAGCACCCCCTTCTTTTATTAATTCTATCACCGCGTCAAGTTGGAAAATTATTCGTATCACCTACTCCATATACTTCAATTGTAACATATCAAGGGGTATTTGAGTACTATTTGTAGAAGTTTAAAGTAATTTAATATTTTATGAAATGTATTACATTATGATAAACTTATCGGGGTATTGTTTATCATTAAATTGTAGTATAATATATATAATAATTGGAGTAGTCACGGAAACTAATATGTAAAACTTAAATTTGTATAGAATCATTATAGCGCTATAAATTTTATGTTCAGAGAGTAGTTAGGAATAAAAATAGG
>NZ_JBNMNU010000240.1:0-5264 GCF_051278035.1 Clostridium sp. | reverse complement strand
ATATTTCACAGCTGTAGTTAGAGCACCTATAACTGGAACTATTCTAATTACTGAAATGACAGGTTCCTTTTCTCATTTGCTATCATTAGCTATTGTATCAATAGTTGCATATATAGTTGCAGATATTTTAGCATCAAAGCCTATTTATGAATCATTGCTAGAAAGATTTTTACACAATGCAGGAGAAAAAATATCCTTTGGTAATAAGAAACATAAGCATCTATTAGAATTTTCTATTTGTATGGGCTGTGAATTAGATGAAAAACAAGTTAAAGACATTAAATGGCCACATAATTGTCTACTGGTAGCAGTTAAGCGAGGAGAACATGAAATACTTCCACAAGGGGATACTATTATTTTCCCCGGAGACTATATAATAGTGCTTACTAACGAAGATAAAGTATCTGACATAAACGACATTTTAAATGAAAAAACAGCATCTTGTGAAACATTAAACTAAATTAGACTACCCTAAGCCTTCTGAATAAAAAAAGCTTATTTACACAAAATATAAACTAATTTATACCGTAATTTGTATGCAGAGGGCTTATTTATAAATTGCAGTTTTTTATGTAAACTAGTAAAGGGTCATTAAGATGTAGAGGGTGAGTAATTTGCAAAAGGAAATCAATTATGAAGAAATTGGAAACAGAATAAGGATTGAACGAGAAAATTTTGATATGACCAGAGAAAAATTGTCTGAACTTGTAAACCTTTCTCCATATTTTTTAGGACAAATTGAAAGAGGAGAAAGGAAAATGAGCATTAATACATTGATAAAGATTTCTGAATGTTTACATATATCAATAGATTATTTATTTTTCGACCATGTAAATGTTAATTCAAATAACAATGTTTTACATTCATTGATAAGTAGATGTTCAGAAAAGGAAGTCAGTGTTATTGAAGGTCTTATTAAGTTGTTATTACCACACCTTGCAAGGTAAGAAGTATTAATACACCTATTTTCTATACTATATGATTTTTATATATTTCAAAAAATTTTAGAACAAAAAAAAACTAGTATATTACTAGTTTTTTTTGTTAATCTACTTGCCACTTGCCACGTTAGTGGCACGTAAAATACATTCTATCTTAGTATCAAATAGTATTTTAGAGCATGTCCTACTTAATCTTAATCTCAAGTTGTGGTTATATTCTTCAAATTCAGATCCCATTTTTTGTTTGATTCTGTTATGTAAAACATCATGGGTATAATCCAAGTCCTCGTAAGGAATATCCTCTATAATAAAAAAATCAAGCTCTTTTCCTGCTACCCCTTTTATCTGAAAATTGTTAGCCATTTTATTAAACATAAACCATTTTTTTATGTTTTCATACTCTTTAGTTATTTTTTCTAATGACATATTGTATATTGCCTCTTCCAAAAATGGAACTTGCTTCAAACAATTTACATTCATTACATCAACTTCTATGTCCTTCACAAAATAAAACATCTTCTCCCCCTCACAAACTGTACATGTATTTCTCTTTATTTACTTACTCTAAATCTTAAAATCCACAGATAGTATAACAAATTTTAATCTTATTTTCTATTGATTTTTATACCCAAAATATAAATATTTTACCTATTAACTAAAATATATTCAAATATAACACCAATATAAATACATATAGATATTTTTACTGTTTTTTATAATATTATATCTAAAAATCACTCTAAAGTTGTAGAATTTATAAAAATAAGATTGTATACTATAAATGCATTGTTTTTTACAGGATGAACTTTATTTAAAAAACAAGCTATTAAAGGGAGTGATTAACGTATGGAACTTATTGAAATAATCAAGGCTATTGTTCTTGGTATTGTTGAAGGTTTAACCGAGTGGATACCCATCAGTAGTACAGGACATATGATTTTAGTTGATGAGTTTTTACAACTCAATATGAGTGCAGCATTTAAAGAGATGTTTTTAGTAGTTATTCAGCTTGGAGCAATCATGGCCGTTGTGGTGTTGTACTTTAAAAAGTTAAATCCTTTTTTAATTATTAAAAGTAAAATAACTATAAAAGATGATACTCTTTCGCTATGGTTAAAAATCATTGCAGCTTGTGTTCCAGCAGGGATTATTGGTGTGTTATATGATAATAAAATTGAGGCAATGTTCTATAATTATCAGACAGTTGCAGTGACTTTAATTATATATGGTATTCTGTTTATTGTTATAGAGCGTAAACATATAAATATAAAACCTAAAATTAATGAACTATCTCAAATCACTTATAAAACTGCGGTTCTCATTGGAATATTTCAAATACTAGCACTAATTCCTGGTACCTCTCGTTCGGGAACAACTATTCTTGGTGCAATTTTAATAGGAACATCAAGAACTGTTGCAGCAGAGTTTACCTTTTTCCTTGCTATTCCTATCATGTTCGGAGCGAGCCTTTTAAAGCTTCTTAAATTCGGTTTGGTTTTCACAAATGCTGAACTTATTACTTTGTTTATAGGAATGTTGGTTGCTTTTGTAGTATCTGTACTGGCCATTAAATTCTTAATGGGGTACATAAAGAAGCATGATTTCACGTTATTTGGATGGTATAGAATTGTATTGGGTATAATTGTAATTTCATACTTCTTTGTTGGTTAATATTATACCAATATTTGTTTTTCACATTTCTAAGTGTTATTATATAATATATATATATAGTATGAAAGGGGAATTATAATGAATACAATGAAAAAATTTGAATTTGCACCTCGTTATTTAAGTTTGGCTGTTATATCCGATGTACATGAAGGAAATAAAATATTAAATGAACTTATTTTAGAGAACGAAACTCTTTTAGGACATAGACAGGTTGGTAGCAGAAGTTATCACATTTTCTATTTTAAAAATGATCGTTTTTCTGTTTATTATCATAAAGGTGGAGTAGACGCAATGTACTCTTCTAAATCACTAGATGTAGTTTTAGATTATGTAAACAATTTAAAACCTGAGGATTTTGAGTAAATAATATAATAATAAAAAATATTATGATTGGAGAAAAAATGTCAGTAAATAATATTACACTACTTGCAGATACAAAATATTTAAAACTTTATAATGCAGAGTATACTAATAAAAAAGGTGATATTAAAAATTGGTCCATAGCTTCTAGAAAAGATTTAAATACATTAAAAAACAACTATTTTAATGGTACTGATGAAAATATAGATGCTGTTATAATAGTAGCAACTCATATAGATGAAGATAAAATAGTTATTATAAAACAATTTAGAATTCCTCTTAATGATTATGTATACGAAATTCCTGCTGGACTCATAGATCCAGGAGAAGACGTTGAAACTACTGCAAAGCGAGAACTAAAGGAAGAAACTGGGCTAGATTTACTACAAATAGATTATAACAAAACTAAACCAAAAGTATATATTTCAACAGGTATGACTGATGAATCCGTAGCTCTAGTATATTGCACTTGTAGCGGCGAAATTTCGAAAGAATATTTAGAAGATGATGAGGATATAGAAATTATGCTATTATCAAGGCAAGAAGCTATGGATCTTATTAGCTCTGACAAAAAAATAGACATTAAGGCTTTTCTTTCAATACAAAACTATATTGGTGCCTAGCGCGATGCAAGTTGCATGTTGTAAATAACTAGAAGAGCCAGCAGAATATAATTAATTTGTTCTGCTGG
The DNA here is from genome assembly GCF_051278035.1 of Clostridium sp. Lineage (GTDB taxonomy): Bacteria > Bacillota > Clostridia > Clostridiales > Clostridiaceae > Clostridium_AD. The sequence goes on along the minus strand of NZ_JBNMNU010000240.1, from coordinate 1,601 downwards.
CTCTTCTAGTTATTTTTTTCACATATACAACAATATTTTTCACATATACAACAATATTTTTCACATAAATTTATTGTAACTTAACTGCTTTGAAGAAATCTGAATATATTTATTGCAATTTTCTCATAATTGTGATAATATTTTTTTAGTGTTAAATTAATAAAGTAGGGGGAGATTTATGGAAAACATACTCAGTCAAATAAGTGGTTTAATTTGGAGCAATGCACTAATTTATTTATGTTTAGGTACAGGTGTTTATTTTTCTATTAGAACGAGGTTCCTTCAAATACGTCATATTAAACACATGGTTAAGTATTTATTTAAAGGTGGAGACTCAGAACAAGGAGTATCTTCATTTCAAGCCTTTGCAATGTCAGTTGCTGGCCGTGTTGGGACAGGCAATATAGCAGGTGTTGCTACTGCTATAGCCATGGGTGGTCCTGGTGCCCTTTTCTGGATGTGGGCTATTGCATTTCTAGGTGCTGGTTCATCCTTCATAGAATGTTCACTTGGTCAAGTTTACAAAGAAGAAATTAATGGTGAGTATCGTGGAGGTCCAGCCTACTACATTGAAAAAGCTATGGGACAAAAATGGTACGCAATTCTGTTCGCAATTGTAACTATAATCGGTTTGGGCTTATTTGCTGGAGGCGTTCAATCAAACAGTATTGCAGCTGGTATTGATAATGCCTTTGGACTTGCTCCTTGGATAACAGGATTAGTAATAGTAGCACTACTTGCTTTAGTTATATTCGGCGGTACAAAGAGACTTGGAAAAACTGCTGAAATTATAGTGCCTTTTATGGCAATTGCCTATATTATAGTGGCATTTATAGTACTTCTAGTAAATATCGCAGAAGTTCCTGCAATGTTTACATTAATAATTAAAAGTGCCTTTGGTGCTGAACAAGCATTTGCAGGTATCTTAGGACTCGCAGTTCAATGGGGAGTTAAAAGAGGAATTTATTCAAATGAAGCTGGACAAGGAACTGGACCACAGTCATCTGCGGCTGCCGAAGTATCTCACCCAGCTGTACAAGGTTTAGTTCAATCTTTTGCAGTATACTTTGATACATTATTTGTATGTTCTGCAACTGGATTCATGATTCTAGTAACAGGCCAATACAATGTATATAATGAAGCAGGTGGATTCATTGTATCGCATATACCAACAATTGAAATAGGACCTGGATATACACAAGCTGCAGTTTCAACTGTAATGGGAGACTTCGGAGCAGGTTTTGTTGCCATCGCTTTGTTCTTCTTCGCATTTACAACACTGCTAGCATACTATTATATAGCAGAAACAAACCTTACTTATTTGTTTAGAAACTCTAAAAATAGCAAGGTTATCATTAATGTACTAAGAATTGGAATTCTCTTTTCCACTTTTTATGGTTCTGTTAAAACAGCAGCAACTGCTTGGGCACTTGGTGATATTGCTGTAGGTAGCATGGCATGGCTTAATGTTATTTCCATAATAATCCTTGGAAAGATTGGTCTTAAAGTTTTAAAAGACTACGAAGCTCAATTGAAAGAAGGAAAAACAATGGATACATTTACTTTCGATCCTAAGAAGTTGGGAATTAATAATGCAGATT
>NZ_JBNMNU010000239.1:0-5289 GCF_051278035.1 Clostridium sp. | reverse complement strand
GTATAGAACCTATGGCCTTAGACAATAATACTTTTAAATTAGGTGTTCCTAATAATTTTACCAAAGACATTCTAGAAAATAGATATAAAGATTTGATAATGAATGCTGTAAAATTACTTACATCTAAGACATATACGATAGAGTTCTTTATATTATCTGAAGAAGTTGCAGAGATAGAGACACCTAAGTCAAAACGAGAGGCTGAAAGGGATAGCCTAATAGTTAATGACGCAATGTCTGCAACGTTAAACCCAAAGTATACCTTTGACTCCTTCGTAATTGGAAACAGTAATCGATTTGCTCATGCAGCATCTCTTGCTGTAGCTGAATCTCCCGCAAAGGCATATAATCCATTGTTTATTTATGGTGGAGTTGGTCTTGGTAAAACTCATTTAATGCATGCTATTGGCCATTATATATTGGCTAATAATCCTAAATCCAAAGTTGTATACGTGTCTTCTGAAAAATTCACAAATGAACTTATAAATTCTATTAAGGATGATAAAAACGTAGAATTCAGAAATAAGTACCGAAATGTAGATGTTCTTCTAATTGATGATATTCAATTTATTGCTGGTAAAGAACGTACTCAAGAAGAGTTCTTTCATACATTTAATGATCTTCATGAAGCAAATAAACAAATTATATTATCCAGTGATAGGCCACCTAAAGAAATACCTACTTTAGAAGATAGACTTCGGTCTAGATTTGAATGGGGCCTTATAGCCGATACACAAGCCCCTGATTTTGAAACCAGAATTGCTATACTAAAAAAGAAAGCAGATGTAGATAGTTTAGTTATTCCAAATGAAGTATTAGTGTATATTGCCACTAAAATAAAATCTAATATACGAGAACTCGAGGGCGCTCTTATTAGAATAGTAGCTTTTTCTTCATTAACTAATAAAGAGATTGGTATAGATTTAGCATCTGAAGCACTCAAAGATATTATTTCTAATCGAAATTCAAAACAAGTAACTATTGAACTAATACAAGATATAGTTTCTAGCTACTTTAATTTAAAGGTAGAGGATTTTAAATCATCAAGAAGAACTAGAAATATAACTTTTCCAAGACAAATTGCAATGTATTTATGCAGAAAACTTACAGATATGTCACTACCTAAGATAGGCGAAGAATTTGGAGGTAGAGATCATACTACAGTAATACACGCCTGTGAGAAAATATCTAAAGGTCTTAAGGAAGATGAAAATTTACAAGATAACATAACTGAACTTACTAAAAAGATTAGTCAAAAATAGTATAATGAAAGGATTAACTGGTATTACTAACAATTGTTGATACTATTTATATATAATTCTGTGTATAAAATAATACATAAGGCACAGCTGTTGATACTGTGGATAACTGTGGTTTTTTTTTGCATACATATCCACATTTAGTTATAAGGATTGTTACTCGTACTTAACGTCTAGAATAGGTTGTTAACATATCAACAGCCCCTACTACTATTACTACTATTTTTGATTAGTATCTTACCTATCTTTAAATAATTTCCCGTGTGGATAAGGAGGCCTTTTTTAATGAAATTTATATGCGAAAAAAATGCACTACAAGAAGCCATATCTAATGTACAGAAAGCTATTACTGGAAAATCAACTATGCCAGTATTACTAGGAATATTAATTGTTGCAAAAAATAAAGAAATAACACTTATAGGATCTGATATTGATTTAAGCATTGAAGCTAAAATTACTGCAGATGTTATTGAAGATGGTAGTGTGGTACTAGACTCTAAGCTTTTCGGTGAAATTATAAGAAAGTTACCCAACAGTGCAATAGAAATATCTTCTGACGAGAATAACTCTATTAAAATAGTTTGCCAGAAATCCTACGCAACCATAATACATATGAATAGTGATGATTATCCAAGTTTACCTAATGTACTAGAAGATATGATTTTTTCTATTTCACAAAAGGTATTAAAACATATGATAAAAGGTACTATATTTGCAGTTGCTCAAGATGAGACTAGACCAATTCTTACAGGGGTATTGTTTGAGATAAAAAATAAAAAACTTAATCTTGTTGCACTAGATGGATATAGAGTGGCATTTAGAAGTGAACATGTGGATACAGATTACAGTATCAATGCTGTAATACCAGGTAAAACATTAAGCGAAGTATCTAAAATATTAGAGGAAACTGATGAAAATGTTAATATAACGTTTACTCCAAATCATATTCTATTTAACATTGGTAGAACAAAGGTTATATCAAGACTACTAGAAGGTGAATTCATAAAGTATAGTTCAATAATACCTGAAGAATATAATCTTAAAATTACAGCTAAAAGAGCTGAATTATTAAGCTGTATTGAAAGAGCTTCACTAATGGCAAAAGAGGGAAATACAAATTTAGTTAAATTTAATATTGAAGAAGAGAATATGATAATTACATCCAATTCTCAATTGGGAAAGGCTAGAGAGGAAATAAATATAATTTTGCAAGGCGAGTCTCTTCAGATTGCATTTAACTCTAAATACTTAATAGAGTTACTTAAAATCATGGAAGAAGAAGAGATTATTATGGAATTTTCTAGTGGTGTTAATCCTTGTGTTGTAAAAAATAAAGAAATAAATAATTGTACTTATATGGTATTACCAGTAAGGATAAGAGCTGCAAATAATTAATAATAACTATGAAAAGAAGGTTTTGAAATGAATGAAATAAAAATAGAAACCGATATAATTAAATTAGATTCTTTTCTCAAATGGGCTGGAATAGCGTGTTTAGGTACAGAAGCAAAATACTATATCAAAAATGAGGACATTAAAGTAAATGGTGAGATAGAAACTCAAAGAGGTAAAAAATTAAAAAAAGGTGATATAATTGAGTTTAATAGTGAATCTTATAAAATAGTTTAAAATATATGAATGCACCGCAGAAATATTAAAATTTCTACGGTGCACAATTTATGTTTCTTATAAAATGATTATAAGAATATAATTATACATATTAACTAATATAATTATATATATATGTTATAATCATAATAGGTGATTATATGCATGTAAAATATTTACAACTTTTTAATTTTAGAAATTTTAATAAATTATTTATAGAATTAAATAAAGGTGCTAATGTATTTGTAGGGGATAACGCACAAGGAAAAACAAATATTTTGGAAGCAATTTATTATTGTAGTTTAGCTAAGTCGCACAGGACCAATAGAGATAAAGAATTAATAAACTGGAATGGCACAGAAGCATATATAAAGCTTTATGTATGTAAAAAAAGACTCGATAAAAAGATAGAAATAAAAATTTTTAAAGAAGGTAAAAAAGGAGTAAATATTAATTCTATAAAGGTTCAAAAACTGTCAGAGCTTGTAGGAAGTTTCAATGTAATTATGTTTTCTCCAGAAGATTTAAATATTGTTAAAAATTCACCGTCACATAGACGAAAATTTTTAGATATAGAACTATGTAAGTTAAGCAGCCGTTATTATTATAGCTTAACTCAATATAAAAAAATATTAAATGAGAGAAACTTGGCTATAAAAAAATGGAATACAAATAGTGACATTATTGATGTGTATGATAAACAGCTTAGTGAATTTGGTGCAATTATAATAAAAGATAGAATTAGCTATGTAGAAAAATTAAACCAAAAAGGAATAAAAATACATGGTGACATAACATCTAAAAGTGAAGTAATAGAAATTAAATATCTAACACCGATTAAAGGGTCCGATAACATAGAGGAAAAATTGTATTCTTTACTGTGTAAAAATAGAAAAAGAGATATAGAAAGTAGAACCACGTCAATAGGACCCCATAGAGATGACTTTTCTATAGATATTAACGGAGCCGATGCTAGAATATTTGGATCACAAGGACAACAGAGAACATCAGTTTTAACTATCAAATTTTCAGCACTAGCAATAATAAAAGAATTAACTGGAGAGTATCCAGTATTACTACTTGATGATGTATTGTCTGAACTAGACACAAAAAGGCAAGAATATATATTAAATTCAATAAAAGAAGTTCAAACATTAATTACATGTACTGGAATTAATGATATTAGAAAACATTTAAATTGTGAAAGTAAGATATTTGAGGTTATGTTAGGTGAATTAAAGGAAATTACATAGATTCAAATAGAGAAGTATGAATTATTAAGGAGGATATCATATGTTTTTGCATTTGGGAGAAAATGTAGTAGTACCTATAAAAGATATTATAGGTATATTTGACATGGAAACTACTATGTACAGTTCGGACACTAATCAATTTTTAAGAATGGCCGAAGAAGATGGTTTTGTAGAGAGAATAACGAATAATATAGCTAAATCATTTGTTATAGCTGAGGTAGATAAAAAAAGTAAAATATATTTTTCACAAATATCATCTCAAACACTATCGAAGAGAACAGAAACTGTATATTATGCGCTTTAGAGTAAATTAGGAGGATCATTCATGGAATTAAATAATATTTATGACGAAAGTCAAATACAAGTACTTGAGGGATTAGAAGCAGTAAGAAAAAGACCAGGTATGTATATAGGGAGCACTAGTATTCGCGGTCTTCATCATTTAGTTTATGAAATTGTAGATAATAGTATAGATGAGGCAATGGCTGGATTTTGTAAGAATATTAATGTTTTTATACACCCAGATAATTCTGTAACTGTTATAGATGATGGTAGGGGAATGCCTGTAGGAATGCATCATAAAATGAAAATACCTACTGTAGAAGTTATAATGACTGTACTTCATGCTGGTGGGAAATTTGGTGGTGGAGCATACAAAGTATCAGGTGGTCTGCATGGTGTTGGAGCATCTGTAGTTAATGCACTGTCTGAGGTTTGCGAAGTAGAAGTTAAAATAGATGGTGAGATATGGAAACAAACATTTTCAAAAGGGAAAACTACTAGTACACTTGAAAAAGTAGGAACAACAGAGGAACATGGAACAAAAATATTTTTTGCTCCTGATGCAGAAATTTTTGAGGAAGTTGATTTTGATTTTGAAACGGTTTCTCAAAGACTAAGAGAATTAGCTTTTTTAAATAAAGGCATAAGAATAACTCTTGATGATGAAAGAGATGATAAAAAACAAGAATTTTTATACGAGGGAGGAATAAAATCCTTTGTAGAATATTTAAATAGAAATAAGGGCAAAGTGCATCCTGAACCTATTTATATACAAGGAAGTAAGGATGATTATATTGTTGAAATAGCATTACAATACAATGATTCATACTCAGAAAACATATTTTCTTTCGCGAATAATATAGATACCGTAGAAGGTGGAACACATT
>NZ_JBNMNU010000238.1:0-5306 GCF_051278035.1 Clostridium sp. | reverse complement strand
CCAAATAGGACTGATTTCGATTGGCTCAGTAGGGATGCTAAAGAAGTAGATAAATACATAGAGGATCCATTCTGTGGGACGGTTTTTACAGCAGGATTTTTTTATGACTTTTTAGGTGGTATTAAGAGTATAGCTGAGAATAGGCAAATTAAGAAGGTTCCTAAAGATTTACCTATTTACATTTTTTCGGGTGATAAAGATCCAGTAGGTAAAAATGGTAAGGGTGTTCTAAAACTTTTTAAGACTTATAAAAAACATGGAATAGTAGATTTAACTTATAAACTTTATAAAGATGGAAGGCACGAGATGCTTAATGAAATCAATAAGGAAGAGGTGAATTCAGATGTGATAAAATGGCTTAACAAATATATAGAATAGTAAGTGATTTTATTGTAAATAAAAAGAGGCGATGAACTATTCATCGCCTCTTTTGTGTTAGTAAGGTATTACTTCTGTTCACGTTTTTTCATTTTTTGATACTTACGATTCACGTAATGGGTATGAAGAAGGTCTTTAGCTTTTTCTCCATAAGGTTCTCCTAAGAATTCATTATAAAGTCTTAGAATAGAAGGGTTTTCATGAGATTTTTTTATTACTTTATTTTTATCTTCTTTATATATAGCATTAATTCTCTTTTGAAGTATTTCGCTATTACCATAAATATAGGGTTGCCCACCGCCACCAATGCAACCACCTGGGCATGCCATGATTTCAATTATATGATAGGTAGATTCGCCATTTTTTATGGATTCAAGTAGTTTTCGAGCGTTTCCAAGTCCATTAGTTACTGCTACATTTACGTCCATATCTTTTATTTTAATGGTAGCTTTTTTAGTACCTTCAAGCCCTCTAATTGAGTGGAATTCTAACGCTGGACCAGTTTCACCTGTAATAAGTTCATAAGCAGTACGAACAGCGGCTTCTAAAACTCCACCGGAAGCCCCGAAAATAACCCCAGCTCCGGAGGATTCGCCTAATGGGTCATCAAATTCACCTTCTTCTAAAGAGTTAAATTCAATACCAGCCTCCTTAATCATTTTTGCCAGTTCCCTAGTGGATATTACAATATCTACATCTCTTAAATTATCATGCTTTAGTTCATCTCTTGCAGCTTCATACTTCTTGGCAAGACAAGGCATAACAGATACCACTATCATTTTTTTGGGATCAATATTCATTTTCTCCGCAAAATATGTTTTGGCTATAACGCCAAACATTTGGTGAGGAGATTTACAAGTTGAGGGAATATCTAGCATGTCAGGGTAGTCATGTTCTAACATATTTATCCATGCAGGGCAGCAACTTGTGAGTATAGGAAGCGTACCACCATGTTCTAGTCTGTGCACAAGTTCACTAGCTTCTTCCACTATAGTTAAGTCAGCTGCAAAGTCTGTATCGAAAACATAATCAAAACCTAGAGCACGTAAAGCGGATACCATTTTGCCAGTAACTAGGGTTCCAGGTTCTAAACCAAAGGATTCTCCAAGAGCAGCTCTTATGGCTGGCGCAGTTTGTACTACCACTATGTTATCCTTTGAATGGATAGCATCCCATACGTTATTCATGAAATGTACTTCCGTTAATGCTGCAGTTGGACATACAGCAACGCACTGACCACAGAAAGTACAGTTGGTTTCAGCTAAGGGAGCATTAAAAGCAGGGGCTACATTTGTTGTAAAACCTCTATTAATTCCAGACAAAACATTGCAGGTCTGAACTTCATTACACATAGTTTCACAACGCCGGCACAAAACACATTTGTCTAAGTTTCTTATTATAGAATAACTTGAGTTGTCTACATCGAAATGAGACATTTTTCCTTCGTATCTAATTTCGCGAATACCAAGTTCTGCGGCTAATGATTGAAGCTCACACTGAAGATTTTTCTCACATAACAAACATTCCTTCGGATGATTAGATAGAAAGAGCTCAACTATTGCTCTACGTGATTTTATGGCCCTTATGGAATTTGTTTTTACAACCATTCCGTTAGTTACAGGAGTGGAACAGGCAGGAGCTAAATTTCTTCGTCCCTCTACCTCTACAACACACACTCTGCAAGAACCAGGATCATTTATAGTTCTATCGTCATGAAGCTTAAAGTGACATAGCGTTGGTATATGGATGTTAAGGCTTTTTGCAACGGATAGTATAGTACTACCTTCGTCTACTTTTGCTTTTATATCATTTATAGTTAAGGTTATTGAATTCAATTTTATCACCTCTCTTTTGTATTACTTTCGGATTATGGCGTTTACTGGGCATACTTCATAGCAGGATCCACATTTAATGCACCTATTCTGGTCAATAACATGTAGCTCTTTAATTTTTCCACTTATACATGTAACAGGGCAAATCTTGGCACAACGAGTACAACCTATACATTTATCTGTAATTTCATACATTAGTAGGTCTTTACATACTCCGGCAGGACAATGATGATCTCTTACATGTGAATTAAACTCTTCCTCGAAATACTTTAAATTACTAAGGACAGGATTAGGAGCTGTTTGACCAAGACCGCAAAGTGATGTATCCTTAATAATTTGACCAAGCTCCTTTAAATTAGCTATATCCTGATCTGTAGCTCTCCCTTTTGAGATTTTTTCTACTATTTCGTACAATCTAGTATTCCCTATTCTACAAGGAGTGCATTTACCACAGGACTCTTCTAAAGTAAATTGGAGGTAGAATTTTGCAATATCCACCATACAGTTATCTTCATCCATTACAATCATTCCGCCAGATCCCATCATGGATCCTATGGAATTTAACGATTCGTAGTCTATTGGAGTATCCAAAAGAGAGGCAGGAATGCATCCGCCTGAAGGTCCGCCAGTTTGAACTGCTTTAAATTCACGACCGTCTTTAATACCTCCACCAATATCATATATTATTTCTCGGAGTGTAGTTCCCATTGGAACTTCAACGAGTCCAACATTATTTATTTTGCCTGCAAGAGCAAAAACTTTAGTTCCTTTAGAGGTTTTTGTTCCTATAGAGCTAAACCACTCTGCACCATTGTTTATAATTGCAGGTATTAGGGCGAAGGTTTCTACATTGTTAACGGAAGTTGGTTTATCCCAAAGACCTCTCTGAGCTGGAAAGGGCGGCTTGTTAGTTGGCTCTCCGCGGTATCCTTCAATGGATTGTATAAGCGCAGTTTCCTCTCCACACACAAAGGCACCGGCGCCATATTTAAGGTGCACATCAAAGCTAAAGTTAGTTCCTAAAATATTGTCACCCAAAATACCATAAGCTCTAGCCTGGTTAATAGCTATTTTAAGTCTATCGATGGCTAATGGATATTCAGCCCTTATATATATATATCCAATGGAGGCACCTATAGCATAACCAGCGATAGCCATAGATTCTAGCACACTATGAGGGTCGCCCTCTAGTATTGAACGATCCATAAAAGCACCAGGATCTCCTTCATCGGCATTACATATAATATATTTTTGTTTTGCAGCATATCCTTTAGCGAAGGACCATTTTTTTCCTGTAGGAAAACCACCGCCTCCACGTCCACGAAGTCCAGAGTCAGAGATTAGAGTAATGATCTCGTCTTGTGTCATAGTAGTAATAACTGAACCTAGGGCCATGTAAGCTTTTTCAGCAATTGCTTCTCTTATATCTTCTGGATTTATTAGGCCACAGTTTCTAAGTGCGATTCTGTGCTGCTTTTTATAAAAAGACATCTCATCTTGTCTTTTAACCTTTTGTTTTAGAGTTGGCTCTTCGTATAATAACCTTTCGATTACGTTGCCTTTAATTAAATGCTGCTCTACTATCTCTGCTGCATCCTCTGGTTTCACTTGAATATAAAATACATTGTCAGGGTCTATTTTTACAATAGGACCTTTTTCACAAAAACCGAAGCAACCTGTTATATGGGCCTTTACCTCGTGGTCGAGCCCAGCTTCTTTAATTTTTGCATTCAAATTTTCAATAATAAGTGAACTATCAGCTGACATACAACCGGTACCACTGCAGACTAATATGTCACGTTTGCATCTAGTATGTTCCACACTTAATTCTTGTTTATGAGAAAACTTTCTAAGTTCTAATAGTTTCGTGAAATCCTCATGAGCTTTTGCAAGTTCTTTAAAAGAATTAATTTTATTCAAGGTTAAATCCTCCTCGCTTTTTTCTTAAGTACTTATTCTGAGTATTCTTCTAAAATTTTAATTACATCATTGGTTTTAAAATGACCATAAACTTTACCGTTAACCGTTACTACCGGAGCAAGTCCACAGGCACCTATACACCGAAGAGTCTCAATAGTATACTTTTTATCCTGTGTAGTTTCTCCAGCAGATATTGCAAGCCTTCTTTCAAATTCACCTAATATATCTGCAGCTCCACGTACAAAGCAAGCTGTTCCAGTACATACATTTATAACATATTTCCCCCTAGGAATTGTAGTGAAATATGAGTAAAAAGTTACAACGCCATATACTGAAGCGGTAGGGACATGCACTTTTTCTCCAACGAAGTCCTGAACTTCATCAGGTAGGTAGCCAAATATTTGTTGGGCTTTATGTAAGACTTCAATTAAAGAGCTACGGTCATTAGGTACAGTTTGTATAAAATCTTCTAGCAACTTAAATTTCTCTTTAGATAAATTTTCTGAGCACACAATACAACACTCCTTGCTACGTTTATGGGTATATAATAATGATTTTTATTTATATATCCCAATATATTTTGACGAACATCAATTATTATTGTTTCCAATTTACAAAATAATATCCTAATATGTATCTATTTAAGTGAAAAAGTAATAATTATTATATTTTAGAATATAGTATAAAACAATATGAATTACAGTTGTAATTAAAATGGAAGGTGATATGGAAATGCATAAAATTCCTAAAATATCAGATGCTGAATGGGAGGTAATGAAAATAATTTGGATCAATTCTGAAATTTCATCAATAAATATTATACAGGAACTAAAGGATAAATCCCACTGGAAACCCGCTACAGTTAAAAGTATGATAAATAGATTATTAAATAAAAATGCAATCGGATTTAGTAAATTAGGCTATGAGTATTTATATTTTCCTTTGGTATCTGAAGAGAAATGTATTGAAATCGAAAGTCGATTTTTTATTAATAGAGTATTTAATGGTTCTAGTAAATCTATGCTCTTAACATTTGCAAAATTAGAAGGAATGTCTGAAACGGATATAGCTCAATTTAAAAATATACTAAACCAAACAAATAAAAATGAAGAAACAAAGAATACTCTTAAGTAGAGATGTTGTGATGAGGGGGATGAAGATGAGGCGGAAAGGTGT
>NZ_JBNMNU010000237.1:0-5385 GCF_051278035.1 Clostridium sp. | reverse complement strand
GCATTATGCCGATTTCGTGATAATACCACAAATGCTATAGAAAGCCTTAACAGCCAATTTAGAAAAGTTACTAAGACAAAACTTATATTTCCAAACGATGAAAGTCTTATGAAAATGTTATATTTGGCAACTGAAAAGGTAAGTAAGAAATGGACTAGAATATATCCAAATTGGGATCTTGTTATTAGCCAACTCAATATATTATTTAGTGAGATCTTAAATGAAAGAGCGTAGCTTTGGGACTCCGTCCCCCAACCCCATAATGAGTATCGTTTGTTTTGTTCAGCTAAACAAGTAAAACGGACCACCCAAAGGTCGTCCGTTAATGTATGATTCACGAATAAGTGATTAAATTACTTCTCAGCACTGCCCTTATCTAATAAATAGACGGTATATTAATAGATAAAGCTGGAAATAATATACTGAAAAGTAATGCCAACGCAACAACATTCATCAACTATATTAACATTTTTTTATAATTAAATAGTTTAATTATTTTGCTTAAAGAAAGAGAATACACAAAATAATTTACACCCTTTTAAAACGGGAGGTGTTTCCTTTATGCTATTCAGATTGTTTTTATTCACTTGAACAAACCACAGTTACATTACAACTGTTACAATGATTAATCCATATTGAATTACACGCTAAGTCATCCTATACCACAATATCAATTAGATTTTTATGTTAACTAGTAACCTTTTCAAGTAGCCTCTTTGATACCGTTAGCTCCTCTTCATCCTTTTTCGGACTATCCATCCCGGCTTTGTATAGTTCAAAATCTAATACAAGTCTTATTTTTTTTAGATTTCACTGTAACTAAGCATTCCTCACAGCTCTTTTTATTACTTCCAAATATCTTGGTTCCATCTATAGCCGCTACACTGTAGCTTTATATGGTTCCTTTTCTAAATACTTTATATACTTCTTGGCATTAATTGACTCCTTTACTGTTATAGTTATAGAATACTACAATTTACTTCTGTTTACTTATACTTTTATAATATTTCATAATATGTTAAAATATATTATTGGCTTATACATTTTTCAAATCTAAATATTACTTAAGTTATCCTTGCGAAAACATAAAAATTTGTTGTGGAGGTAGTGTTATGTTAAATTCTATTATTATAGAAGAACTAAAGTTTGGCTGGGATTGTTATACTATGGGGACTAAATTCACTGAATTGAATGACCTTACAGAGGCGATTAGGTATTACGAGATGGCATCTGTTATTGTTTCAAAGTATAGGGACCCATATAAACCGTATTCTACAGAAGTATCTATGTCAGGTGTAGACTTGGAAAAAATGGATTTATTATATATTAATACTTGCTGTTCCATTGGACAAGTCTTTATCACTCTAAATAAATACCAAGAATCATTAGTTTGGTATGAGAAATTAGGTGATTTAGGTTCATATAGAGAAGATGTTATAAATAGTAAAGCTATGTTGTTGTCTAAATTAGGTAGAAACGATGATGCCTTAAAATGTTATGATGAAAGCATACAAGTTAAAGAAGACCCTTATTTACATCCTATTTTACTATTTAACAAAAGCTTAATATTATATAATATGAAACAATATAGTCACGTTATCCCGTGTATAAACATTGCGATAGATGGGGCTGAACATGCGGAAGATAATGATACTCTTTCATGGGCATACTTAATTAAAGCAAACACTTTACAAATAAATAAAAACACTGATGAAGCCTTAATATTCTTTAAGAAAGCTGCACATTTAGGTAATACAAATGCAATAAAATTTCTTCATAACCTGTAAATAATTTTGTGTAAACAGAATAAAATGTATTCTTTCTTGGCAAAAATCCAGATAATTTAATTATCAAATATTATACAAGCGGCAGTATTTATTTTGTAAGACATTTACAATGTAATTTCAAGAAATCATATCAATGATTAAATGTTTAGAAACCCAAATGAGGTTCTATCTGCTATGAAGTTTATGTTCAGGAAAAAACTTTAGCTCCTGCACTTAATCCAATTTGTAAGCGTCAAATAGCCCTACATAGCACACTTATTTTCAAGATTTTCCATTTTTTATTTAGTTGTATTATCTATTATATTGTTGTTTTTATTATTATTCATCATAGTATAATGATAGCATGTTTTGCTAATAAAATTTAGTGAAATATGCTTGCAAACCATTAGTTAATAAGGGTTTGAAATCATATTAAGAATGTCAAATTCAACTACATAGTTGCTACTTTTCCTTAGATTATCATTCTCTGTTTTACTGGTTTATGTGCTTGTTCTTGATCCAATGTTAAGCCAGCTAACAACCATCTAAGTTGTCTTTGACTTATATTTAATGTTTTACCTACAAAGTTTTAGCATATTTTTCATAAAATTAATTTATTAGAAAATAAGCTATATTTCAAGACTCTTAGAGGAATTTGCGACTACTTTTAAAACTACTTAAAGTGTTGAATTTTATGGGTTATTTTAATACTAGAGCTAAACTGCTGATTATGATGTGGTTTATTTGAAGTTCGACATAAAAACACCGTACATTTATAATACGGTGTTTTTAATGAATTAATTGGTTTTATTACTAGTAATGTTTTATTTTAAAGTTGCGAAGTAGAAAATAAAACCAATATTAAAATTTGCTATAATTTTAATCAAACTTCTCATAATTTATTTCTTTGTTTCACGAGCTGATTGTGCTTTATAGAAGTAGTGCCAATACGCATCCCATAAGCTATCATCTTTTGTTTTTGTCCCATTCAATATTGAGCCAAAATGATTAAGAGACCTCTGCATTTTATCATAGTAATTCTCAGCCGTTTCTGGTAGTCGATTAAAGAATTCTACATATGGTTTCAGTGATTCATTCCATTTCATTAATTTATAATATGAATCCGCTCTTCGCTCATACATAAGGTATATTGAATAATCGTCCAATTGTTCATTTATAATTGGATCGGATATTGATTGTTCGCTATAGTATATTACATCTTCATACTCTTTTAATTGATACAAAATTGAAATTTTTTCTACGTATGGTGGGTAATAATCTCGTCTTGTATTAATAGCCATATCATAATACTCTAAAGCATCATCATATCTTTTTAATATGCATGATACTAATCCTGCAAAATACATATCTCGACATAACCACTCGCCTGATTCTTCTAGTTCTATAGCTTTTTCGAAGTATTTTAATGATTCTATAAAATTCCTTTCTTTGTATAGTTCGTATCCTAGTTTTGTATATGACATCTTTTCAGCTCCTAACATTTGTTAAATTTACTTATTAAGTATATGTATAATTTTTTTTATAAAAGAGAAACATTATTTTACAAAGTTGTTTTTACAAATTATGAATCAGTTTCAATTATCATATTATAAAATTAAAATTTTCTCATTAGTATAATCATAATTCCCTGGAAAAAGTTTTTTAGCACCGTATATTGTTAAAATTTAAATTGCTACTCAATAATCAATAAGCTTTGTTTATATATAAGTCAGATACATTGACTAGCAGCTATATGATATTTCGAATTTTCGTCGTTCTTGCAAATAGTAGCATTACTTAATTTGTACTTTAAGTCATAAAGTATATCTAATATTTCTTTAATATACATAGGTGAAAGACTATCAAACAAAGACATCTTAGTTGTATTCATATATACCATATTTGAAATAAACTCATTAATATCTTCTCTTTTTATTTCAGCATCATAAAGCCTATCACACAAATGTTTACAAAAAAATACCTGATAACTATCAAAATACTCTTTAATAAATCTGTTAATTAATTTTACAAGTTGTTCGTAATACTGTTTTTGTAACTCAAGATATAAATACTCCCATTGCTTGTCCCTGGGTATACATTCCATTGGTTTATAAATATAATTATATAATGTTAGCATTTCATCAAGCATTTTTTTGCTATAATCAGCTTGTTTATTTGCATCGTAATAACTATCACTATACTTACCACTCGTTATTTCGATATCAAGCAATTCTGAACAATCATGTCCATTACTGATTCTTAGATCAAGTAGTTCCTTCTTCAGTATTTCAATTAAAATATTAGCTAATTTCCTCTCAATCTTTACACCATATCTTATAAAGTTAATATTCAAATTATCACTCCTGAATTTTATTTTAAGACATACTATTACAGCGGTAGGCTAATATTTTTTATCTAAAGCTGGTTGGTTGACTTAATTTTGCAATATGTTATAAACTTGACCTAGATTTATAAAAATTATAGCATATTATCACATCACTATATTCCTATAATAGTAAATATTTTAATTTTAAAGCACCGTAGTTGGACCAGTTGCTAATGTCGAACTCTTTGTGTCTTTTGGACTTAGTATTTGTACCCCCTACTTTATATGTTTTACTTTTAGCCGAGTCTTTTTTAATTTAATTAGATATATAACTTAATTCTATTATCGATTACTTTCAAAAAATATTTATAGTATTACTATAGAAATTGTATTTAGTGAGTACTTTAATTATAAACATTAACACTACTTGGTATTTTTTTATTTTATTAGATGATGCTATATCACTACTAAAAACAAAGTATATCATATTCATTAAAGTACTTTAGCTCCACCACACAAACCCATTTTATTTCTACCATGAATTAGATAATTCACTTCTGCAACATAGATTATCCTCTTGTAGTTTTAGATAGATAGGATAACTATTAGTTATTCCAACCACCGTGTCGGGTGGCTTTAAACCATAAAAAGGGCTCCCAACTTCATATGGTTCGCTAATTTCTATAAATTCATTATAATTGTAATTCACAATAATGCCTCCCTTATTTAATCATTAATTTATAAATTTGATATTTAAATTAATGATTTGTGTTGCTTTCTAATCACCCTAAATTAAGACGAGATTTTTCTTGTTTATAATACACAATTTATATTACCATTTTAGAGATATAAATTTTCTTGTTCGGTTGTTTTTTGATCGATTTGTAGTCCATACATTCCTCAATCAAAATATTCACTATTAGGTTTTATTTCTGTTACTTTAGGCCCTCTTGTATCATTATTTATATATTTTCCTTTAAATTTAAATCCTTCCATATCGTTTTTCCTGTAATTGATAGGTATTTGACTAATATGAATAAAAGCTTTTAAAATGTAGATATTTTTAGCAAATCCAAAACCGCTGTCTTTGTTCCACTTAGTTATTTCCATATCCATAAATCCATCCGAGTCACAAAGTTCAATTGCATCAATCATTATAGATACATCTGAAACTAAATAATTTTCTGATAATCTATGTTTTTTTTGAATTATAAATAAGCTTGAACCCGATAAAGGAATGGAATCCAGATTATCGAAAAAAATCATGTCAAACCCACATAATAAATTTGTGTT
>NZ_JBNMNU010000236.1:0-5394 GCF_051278035.1 Clostridium sp. | reverse complement strand
CTAATTATACAATTTTAAGCCTTGAGAGAATGCATTTTATTTTATATGATTTACAAAATGAATTTTCATTGCGTCTTTTAAAAAATGACCCACAGCGCCTTGCTCATATTCGCAATGTCACTTAACTAGTGTCACCCCGACAACAATGTCTGACTATTCCTAAAATATAGACGGATTCCCGGCGTTGGTGTCGTGTATTATAACTATATCACCACCCTTCCTTCATCATTTTTTAGTTAACTTATCAAGTGGACTTTGTATATTACTTATGCTCTTTTGTGTAACATGCGTATAAATTTCCGTTGTTTTAGAACTTGAATGTCCTAGTAACTCCTGTATATATCTTAAATCTATTCCACCTTCAAGTAAGTGCGTTGCAAACGAATGTCTCAAGGTATGCATAGTTGCTTTTTTTGTTATTTTTGCAGCAATACACGCATTTTCAAATACTCTCTGTACTGTTCTTTCCGTGATATATTCCTTAGCATTCTGCCCTGGAAACAACTATATTTCAGGTTTATATAGTTTATAATACTTTCTAAGCTGTTCAAGTGCAATTTCCGATAAAACTGTGTAGCGATCTTTTTTACCTTTTCCTTGTATAACATGAATAAGCATCCTTTGGCTATCTATGTCTTGAGACTTAAGTTTTATAACTTCTCCGATTCTCAAACCCGCTGAATACGTCAGAAATAAAATTGTTTTATGTTTTTCATTCTTTAGTGCAACTAATATTTTTGTTACATCTTGGAAGCTTAAAACATTAGGTAATTTATATTCTTTTTTGGGCCTAGGCATCGCTTCTATAATCTTGTTTTGTCTTAGTACTTCATTGCACAAAAATCTTATAGAACTTATAGCTTGATTTACATAAGAATGCGATACCTTTCGTTCCTCAATGAGAAATAATGAATATTGTCTTACATCTTGATTTGCTATTTCATCCAGGTTTTTATTTATAAAACTTGAAAATCTTTTTATGTGTGACAAATAAGATTTTTTTGTTTTAAAACTATAACCTTTGAGTTTTATTTCTTCCTCCATAAGGTTATATAGCTCTTTATTTCGCGAATTATTTTCCGCATCAATATTTTTCTGTTCATTTTTGAATAATTCTTTGAGCATTGCAAGATTATATTCTGTAAATGGTATACTCCATATTTTAGCATTTGCATTCCATCTATGGCCTTTTATACTTTTAATTTTAGATATTCTTTCTTGTGAATAATCGAATGATACAGATAATTCATTTTCATGTTTAGATATGTTTACAGTCATGGCAATACCTTCTTTCTGCATTATAAGAACATACGTTCTTGCAATAGTTATTACCATAATCTAAGTATATTATACCATTATTTTCATTTTATGTGTATTGGTCAATATTGTATCATTCAATATTTGTTTAAGCTACCTTTACTTCTACAAACCATCCTGATAATAGTCGCACAAAAAATACCGTCCACCAAAGGGTGAACGGTGATGTATTCTACAGTAGCTTCTGTTACAGCATAGAAGGTAATGGTTTAATCTTCTTTAAATTATTTACATTCTTATACTGGGTTCTGATTTTTTTCGATAATAACTTGCTCTGCTTCAATTTTATCCATCTGCAAGACCATATTTTTGAATTTCTCTGCTGCTACCTCTTTTTCTTTTAATAAATTAGTAATTCTATCATTAAAACTTTCTTGTAATTGCTGCACTTTAAATTGTTGATCCTCCTTTAATTTTAAAAGCTCCTTATCCATTTGAAAAGTTGTTCTTTCTCTCTGCATTTCAACATCTAGTTTACCTTTAATTTCAAGTTCGTCTATTTTATTTTTATTTATTTTCGCTAACTCATCCATCTGCGTAATTAATTTGTCTGCTTCATAATTTTTATTTAATAAGTCACTCTTCAACTGCAACTTCTCATTAATTGATTTGTCTTGCTCTATTTTAATTTTTACAATTTCATCTTTGTACTTAATGCATTTTTCATTAGTTTCCGTTAACTTTACTATTTTTTCTTCTTGCATATTATTAAGTGTTTTCAAGTTCTTAACATTTTCTTGCAACTCCTTAATTATAGGCTTTGTATCGAATAGGTCTTTTTCTAGTATTTTTATTTTTTTATTTTCTTCTTTTACGACTCTTACTTCCTCTTTTAGTCTTTCAATTTCCTTATTATTATCTAATAACTCATTTCTATGGATGTTTTTTACCTCTAAGGCTTTAATATTATTTCTTTCTACTATGTTTATATATATATCCGCCATTCTACCGGTTATTGTTTGTAATTCTTTTATATCTTCGGACATATTACTGTCTTCTTCTTTTGCTCTATTTAATTCATAGTATTTAACTACTTGCTCCATAAGTTCCTTGTTGTTTATTCCTTCATTCTGAGCTAATTCATTAAATTTTTGTTTTAATTCATCGCTTATTCTTACGCTTAATATTGCATCCATTTATTATTCCCTCTCTCTGTCCAGTATTTTTAATGATTATTAGAATAAAATCGTCTATTATTACAAATTAATGAAGTTATACTCCGTACTTAGCTATTAATTGCTAAAAATATTTCTATAAACAGTATAATTCTTATCATATCTTAGTTCAATAATGTTTTATTGAATAATTTATATAAAGAATTTTGAAAAACATTATATATTATAATAAATTATATAATGTTTACACCTGTATACGTGCGTTTACAAGTTGATTAATCATGTATATTTATTGTTTACAATTTAAGTGTACCATATAATATTAAAAAATACATATAAAATAAGTAAAAAAGCGTGATTTAAAGTAAAAACAAAACCATTCAATATAACTTTTATTATATTGAATGGTTTTGTTGTTATTAAAAAAGAGAAATATAGTTTAGTAATTAAATATTATGATAAATAACTGTGGATATAAGAAGACTAATTGCATTGTTTTAAATGTTCAAAAAGAGGTAGCGAATTATACTGAACCATAAAAGCAGTCTTGAATTTAAAGAAAGTAACAATTGTTCTATTTAATAATATATTATATTATTAATAGGTTTTATGTTATAAGGGGAATTTAAATTATGGATGAGAAAAATTTATTTAAAAATATATGCAATCTTACCAATAAAGAAATTGCTAAGGCATATACATTTCTAGGTGAAGGTATATGTAGAGAGGTATATTCTATTAATAAAGACTATGTAGTTAAGGTAGCGAAGCCTGATGGTGGCCGCTATCAAAATAGAGTTGAAAACCATGTTTTTACTCATGCCACCAAAAATTTACTTAAATACCTATGCCCAATAGTATGGTTCGAACCCGATAGAATAATTATGAGAAGAGCAATTCCACTTTCTAATTTAATTAAAGGCAAATACATTAATCTTAAAACAATCCGTCCAGAAAAAGAATCCTATGCTGATCTAAACAAGTTAACAAATAATTTTATGCTTTTTGCTGATGACATCATTTCTACAAGTTCTTGGGGATTTTACAACAATGAAAATGTATTGATAGATTATGGTTGCTCCTCATATTTAGGGGATGTTTATTATACTGTTTTCTATAATTTTAAAAAGCATCAAAGGCCGCTATCATATATGTGATAGCGGCCTTTCCTTTTCATAACATAAATATAATCACTTTATAATTGACCCATAGAAACAAAGCATGCACCAAATAGTAATAATATAAGTGTAATTGGTATAACTGTTGCAAGAAGTATTTTACCTGCTATCGGCCGGTTTCGTCGTATAAGCCTAACTGACAAAAATGTCGAACCGGATATTAGAATTAACATAACAATAGAAAACATAGAAATCATTCCAGCCGCACCAATATTGAGGCTGGCAATCATTGCTATAATGAGTAATAAAGATAATCCTATGCCTAAAAAAATATCTACCCAAGGACTTTTTTTAGGAGGCGCATTAAAATTAGGGTCTTGATTATTAGTATTCATGTTATTACACCTCCCTTCTTATAAATATAGACAACAAATATTTTCTATTAATAAACAGTAATCCAACTATACAAAGTATCTGAAAGTCAGTAACCAGTATAAACGACACTTTTTCAACCCTTATGAATTCTAATACAAATCTGAAACTAAGATACCCATTTAAAAAAATAGAATAAAGTTGTCCTGGTTTTACACCTTTTCTTTTTCTTATAGATAAAAAAATTACCATAGCTATATCAAATATTATTTCATATATTTGAGTAGGATGCCTTAATATATGATCACCGAAATCAATACCGCAGGGTAATTGTGTTTGTTTTCCATAACAACAACCTCTGAGTAGACATCCTACTCTTCCAATTGCCATGGCGACAGTAATTGGGATAGCTAGTTGATTTCCCATTCTTTCATTTATATCAAATACTCGCTTTGCTATGAGTATACTAACCGTTCCACCTATTAATCCACCAACTATGGTTCTACCTTGCAGCACTGCATTAAGCGAATTAGGATTAGCATTAATTTCATTCCAATACATAAATATAAGAGGCAATTTTGCACCTATTGTGCCCCCTACTATACCAAATAAGGCAATATAAAATGCATTTGAATTTTTAATGCCATCCTTTTTAAGTTGCCAAATATATATACCAATACCTGTTATTAATGCTAGAAATAGCATTACAGGATAGGCTTCGATAGGAAAGTCACCTATCTTAAAAAGTACAGGCTTTAACCCCCATTCTTCATTTGGCGAAGCTTTAAATTGTAGAGATAGAGCTTTAAAAAAATTATTTTGGTCAAACATTATTTCACACCCTATCTATTTACTTTATTTTGACGTGCACCGCTTTACTTTTTTGCCAATTCTACAACAATTACCATTAGGATTATTAAGGCACACATAAAGTTTCATAGCTCCACAAAACCCAAAAGATGCCGATGTTTTTAAAACAGCTAGTACTCCAGTTATTATCCATCCAGTCAAAGGATGAATAAAATAAAGAAATAAGAGTGCTATGCCCGACATTATTGTTCCTACAATGTGAGCAAAACAAACAGCCTTCTCATCTAAAATCTCAATCTTAGATGGAAACTTTTTATTGAAAGAATAAGTATAAAGAAAAACTAAAGGTGCATTTTTAACTTTTAATATAGCGGATAGTAAGAGAATTGAAAAACCTACTACAACTAATGCCCTACTTTGAAATATAATTGATAACCAGAATATTAAAGCCACTGTATATTTGCAGAAATTAAAGGCTGCCCGTGGAACTGCAACAGGTCTACACTCTTTCATATAATCATCCCTTTCTTATTTAAAATATTTTCGGGAAAAACATTCCTGTTCTTTTTATATAATCATTGTATTCAGAGAAAGTCTGAATTAATAAGGTTTCTTCTTGCTTTGCCCTATAGTACATAAATGGTATAAATATAAATGTAACT
>NZ_JBNMNU010000235.1:0-5418 GCF_051278035.1 Clostridium sp. | reverse complement strand
CAAGTTTAATCCCTAGTTCCTTTAGAAAATTTCCCAATGTAAACCAGTAATGACCCGTAGGTTCTAAACCCACAATTATGTTATCTTTTCTACTGTCTTTAGCTACTACTTTTAACCATGCATGAAATGTTTTAAAGCCACCTGCTGTATTTTCAAACGATTTAACCCTACTAAGCTCTATACCTCTGTAATCGAATGCTCTCGCATACTGAAATTGCTTTGCAGTATCAATTCCTATCGCTAAGGTATTTTCTGTTATTGACATTATTTTTTCATTCTGTGTATAATTCATTTGAGTACCTCCACTGATAATTATAAATTAGAGATAAAAGTTCGAACTGTTATACCCTGTATTTTATCAGTAGATGCTCTTTTTTTCAAAGTTCATTTTAATTCATAACAGGAATGCTCCTTATTTTAATATCATTGGCCCAATTTTTTTTGCTCGATATTTTCATTTATTTTTGCTATTTCAGGATTTTTTAATATAAACCTTAAAATGTCTTCAAAGTAAAACATACTATTCTCTTGATATAAGTTATTGTATATTTGTTTTATAACTTCAAAATCTTCTTCTGTATCTAATGTCCATCTATATTTTGAATAATCCACATCATTTTTGTATTGTACAACATTAAATTTATCAAGATTTAGATATATATATGGAGTTACATGTTCTCTCTCGTAGTCTTCTTTTGATTCAAAAAAGCATCTTTCTAGCACTTCAAATTTAAAAACTTCTACATCAAGTCCTCTTGGAAAAGTCTTGTCTATTGTATTGCTTAAATAGTCGATATTTGATTCTTTATTCATATCTAAAAACTGAATAATCATTTTATCTATAATTAACGGGTCAATAACTGGACAATCTGAGGTTACCCTTATAATTACATCAGCATCATTTTCTTTTGCAGCATAATAATATCTTGACAAAACATCCTGTTCTGAACCTCTAAAATAAGCTATCCCTGACTTTTTCACTACTTCAACAATATCGTTATCTTGTTCCAAATTAGTAGTAGCAATAACAATCTCATTTATATTTTGAGTTGCTTTTAATCTATCTATGTCATGTTCTAATACTGTTTTTCCACATATTTCCTTCAATACTTTACCTGGTAGTCTTTTAGATCCAACTCTAGCTTGTACTATACATACTGTTTTCATATAATCCTCACTTTCTGTAAACTAATTTATAAACCCGAAACCTGGTAATTAGACTGCTTTATTGCTTCAGATAAATTCATTTCAATTGTTCCTTTTATTCATTCTACTAGAATTAATACTTAGCATTTTTTTAAAATTACCATCTTATGAAACATCATTAATTGTTCCAGCATACACCTTGTTATCTAAAAAGCCTAACTCTTGTCCTACAAATATAATTTCTATTATTACTTTCAGTAAAAACAGATTTCAAAGCATTATGTATTAATTTAGTTACTATTTGTGAATTTTTAGCTAATTTTACTGATGCACCAGTTAATACTAATCCAAATGAAGTCATATCAATAATAAACAAACTAATTATCTTTATTACCCTTCCAATTATTACTAAGCTTCTCCACAATATTCATCAATTGTTTTAATCTAACCTCATATGTGTGTTCGTTTTTAACCTTTTCATATCCATTTATAATAATATTTTGTCTCTCTTTTTCATTATGTAAATAATACTCAATGATTTCTACAAGATCTTGTAAATCTCTATATATTATTAAGTCTTTACCATTATTAAAACATTTTACTATATCAGATTTATAATTTGTTACTAAAAACCCTTTGCTATCTAACACATCAAACACTCTCATAGGCAAATCTGATTCTACATATACACGTGTTAAATTAATTTTAGAAGACTTAAAAACTTTAGGCATTTCATTATAATGTTCCACTTTACCCATATTTCTCAAATTTTTACCACATATTAAATCCCATGCTTCATCACCATATACTTTAAAATCAAATTTATTTGATTTAAAGCTAACCATTTCTATTCTTTCAATTTCATTAAATTTCCTTGCAAGAAAAAAAAGCATTTCGTTCTGATTTGGTTAAAGTTGTACTACTATTTTCATTTGCAAATTTGATTTTATTATTTAAAAATCAATATTTTCTTTTATTAAATATTTTGTCGTATCTTTCTTTTGTTTATCAAATAAATTAATTATTTTTCCTTTTGTATCCTCATCCAGAAATTCACTGAATTTATTAAATTCATTATCCATACCGGTTGTCCCAACAAAACTAACATCAGTTACATATTTTAAATAATCCACTTCATTCATAATAATTTCATCAAATCGTTTGATATTTGCCGCCACTGGCATAAAATATATATTATTTACACCCATATTTATCAAATCATTCACAACTACTTCATCATATATAAAAATAATATTGTTTTTATAATAAATTTCATTCTTGTATCAATTATAATTAGGGGTGTCTACTGTTCATGATATATATGTTATTCCAAGTTTATTTGCAACTTCAGCCACTTAAACATAAAAATTAATAGTGAAAACATATTAGCTTCTATGCAATCATTTGCAATAGTAGGATGATAAAAAAAATATTTTTTTATTATTAATGAATTTATTGAAGTAATTCGTTACTTTATAAATATATTCATTATATATACTTAAGATATTTTTGTTGATAATTATTTGTGCATTAGCTATATCAATATCTTTAAGTTTTTTATAAAGCCTATTTCACATCTTCTAAATCCATTTCCACTGTCCCTTTTATCCTTACCCCTTTGCTACAGTTTATAAACCTAACATTTGGATTTTGCTCTATTTCTTTTTCTATCTTTCTTTTAAAATACATATACCCATCATTTGTGTTTATCATGCTACCATTAACACTTAGAACTTTTTTAAAATTCCCCTCTTCTGGAACATCATTAATTGTTCCTGCATGCATCTTGTTATCTAAAAAGCCTAAATCTTGTCCTACAAATATTATTTCCTTAGCCCCACCCTTTATAGCTATATCTAATGTTGCTACTGCTACAGTTTTTCCTGTATTTATTATTATATTATCCTTATTCTGTTCATTATAAAACATATATTTAGGTCCATTATAATTTGCCGCTGCTACTCTAGATGCTGTACTTAAAAAACATAATGGAATATTCAAATTCTCATATCCATTTAGTTGATTACACGACATTTCATGTGATTCTATTAGAGTAATCATATCCGGAATAATTCCATTTTTCATAAGTATTCTTAACGCACTTCCAACAGAAAATATCTTAACTTTTCCATTTAACTTTTTCAATGCATTTATAGCATAATCCAAAGACGGTCCAGCCGCTACTACTATCACTGTTTCTCCTTTAACACTTATCCTATTAAAAAATTCTTTAATACCAGGCGCTTTTAGGCTTAAATTATGTTTATAATTCTCACGCATAACTTGACTAAATCTCTCTACAGCTATTTTAGCCACATTAAAATCTTCAAGTATATTCTTTAAAGGCATATATTCAACTGAAAGCACCTTAACCGAAGGTTTATATATCAATATATCCTCTACAAGTTGTGATATATTAACAAAATCCTGTAAAAAAATTTGTGAATAATCATCAAATATTTTCACTCTTTTATCTTTTCTTATATCCTTTAAGTTGCTTAAATCATCTGCTATACGAATTATTTCTTTATCAGCATCAAAAATATATATTTTGCTATTTTCATTACATTTCTTTAACAATTCGATAATATGATATCCAAGTCCTAAACCATAAACCATTACCACGTCTTTATTTTTATAAAACTTTTCATTTAATTCTATAAATTTTTTCCCCTCTTTTAAGGGGTAGTACTTACTATGAAGAAAAACATTTTCTATTAGTAATGTTTTATTGAATTCTCTAGTATTTATTACTTCAATCTTTCTATTCATAAAATAATCATCCTTCTAAATTTATTAAATCGAGTAAAATATCATCATAATATATACAATTATATGCAAATTGTCCTACCGCCTATTTAGCTTGCTATTACTTTATTAACATTGTTTTGTATATCCACAAGTATTGGCTTTAATTCATATTCAAACAAATCTCCAATCAAAATAAAATCCTCATTTTCAAGTGCCTCAACTATTTCCTTTAACTTTTCATTCATAGCCTGTAATTCTATGTCTTGGTGATGAATATCTTTTGTAAGCATCAGCGCTTCACTCATCCATTGTATACCCTCTGTAATAGGAGAAATTAGCTCGTATCCTTTTCTATCCTCGCCGGCTTGAAAATATTCTACTGCTTTTCCTATTCCATTTATTAAGTTAACCATATATTCCTTTACACTTTGCAAAGTTTCAAATTGCTCATTCATTATTAATTCCCCCGATACTTTTGCATTTTTATATTAAACCCTCTTTAACTTTTTCAAGTTCTATTTCAGCATTTTTCACTATTGTAAGAAGCCCTTTATACATAGCCTCGCTTTTCAAAGCAACCCTTTTTCCCTTTTGTTTTTCATTTTCATCTACTTTTTCCTTATATTTATCGGATACCATAATCCTTGCCAATAAAGGACTATACAATTTTTTAATACTTTTTACTATTTTTAGTTCTTTATCTAACTTACAATCTAATTTATTCAAACGTTTTATGATACTATTTATATCTATAATTGCATTTTTATCATAATGATTGTACATCCTAGATGTAATTACTATTGCCTTTTTACATATATCTTCTATGGTCTTTATTGATTGCAAAATTTTCACTATATTGTCGATTACAGCTTGTTTATTTACTTGTGATTCACCGTTTAGTATATATTCTGTGTTTTTATAAATATCCTCTTTGTAGGAGTATTTATGAATTGATTCCATTAAAGGCATTACTAAGGTTCCCTTAATGTTTGCTCCACCCTCAGTACTATTAATGAACGTAATATTTTCATTTGCTGCTATCATTAGTTCCATGTTTTTTCTATAAAAGTCCAAAATCATAGTAGTAGGAACTTTTTCGCCATATATATCGTCTACATATAAATATTTATCATCTTCTGAAATAACATTTTGTTCATTATGTTTTGCACTTTCTGCATGGTATTTATTATTAGTATATGCTAAATCTTGGCCTATAAAAATGATTTTATTACAACCTAAGTACTCGGCTATGCTGACACAAACATGGGCTACAGAACCACCTTGTTTCAAAGTATCAACCTCAATACCCAATAGTTCTTCGGTTATATCTTCAAAATCATTGTCCTTATAAAAGATTTTTCTTCCACTGTACTCCTTGACTATTTTATAATTGCTCACTTCGCTGAACACTAAAGGTACCTTACACTGTAATGCTTCTTTTATTACAGTGTAAGAAGCTTCACCAGGATCTACACTACACACAAAATCCGGTGTAATTCCTTGATCTAAAAGGGTTTTTAG
>NZ_JBNMNU010000234.1:0-5465 GCF_051278035.1 Clostridium sp. | reverse complement strand
AGCATTGAAATGTCCATTTTGCAGCTGTGAAGAGAGTAAAGTAGTTGATTCTAGATCAACGGAGGATAATATTGCAATTAGAAGAAGAAGAGAGTGTCTTAGTTGTTTAAAAAGATATACTACGTTTGAGAAGGTAGAAGATATACCTATTTTAGTAATCAAAAAAGATTTTAATAGAGAATATTTTGATAGAACAAAAATAATAAATGGCTTAATGAAGGCTTGTCAAAAGAGACCAGTATCTAGAATGCAAATTGAGAATATTTGTGACGAAGTAGAAAAAAAGCTAAATAATGAAATGCTTACAGAAGTGAAATCTGATCATATTGGAGAAATTATCATGAGTATATTAAAAAATGTAGATGAGGTTTCTTATGTTAGATTTGCTTCGGTTTATAGACAATTCAAAGATATTAATACATTCATGGAAGAAATACGAAAACTAATGTGTACCGAATAAAAATGCCGTTTTGGCATTTTTTTTGTAGATTTAAATATATAAGAGATTTTAAAAGTCTAAGTATTTTAAATGAGGTGAAGTAATGGAAAGTGACAATATTAATTATGATAAATTTATAAAATTTGAATGTGGTAATGCGGTGATTTTATTTTCTACGGCAAAGGATGGGTTAAACTTTAATAAAAATACTAATGAAGGATTACACAACCTTAAAAACATCAAAGAGTATTATCAGTTACAGAATGTTGGTTATTTAAATCAAATTCACAGTGATAAAATTTTAAGTTTTGATGATAGGATTGACACTCAAGATGGTGATGCACTCATAACAGATAAAACAAAAACGGCAGTTGGCATTTTTACAGCAGATTGTGTACCTGTTATTTTAGTAGATACTAGTAAGGGAGTAATCGCAGCAATACATAGTGGCTGGAAAGGTACAAAAGTTTTAATTGTAAGTAAAACCATTGAAAGATTACAAGAGACTTATGACTCAATATCCAAGGATATAAAGGTCTACATTGGCCCACATATCGGAGGTTGTTGCTATGAAGTTAGCAGCGATTTAATAGAAGAGTTTACTAGTGAAGACATTTATAGTAATATTAAAATTAGTAATAACAATAAATTAGATTTACAAAAATGTATTATGACACAGCTTATGGCAAAAGGTATTAAAAAAACAAATATTATCACTACCAATATTTGTACTGCTTGTAATAAGCACCATGAATTATATTCCTATAGATTTAGTGAGAATAAGCTAGGTAGAATGTTTTCTTTTGTTTATTTAAAGTAATAAACAAATAAAAAGATACGGAGGGGTTAAATTGGCAGATGAAAAAATATTAGTTGTGGATGATGAAGAACATATACAGGAATTAATTAAATTTAATCTAGAAAAAAATGGTTACAAGGTCATACTTTCTGACAATGGTATCGACGCCATAAAACTTGCTAAAGAACATTTGCCACAACTTATGTTACTAGACTTAATGTTGCCTGGAATGGATGGCTTAGATGTGTGTAAGGAAATTAGAAAAGATTCATCTATGTCAAACATGCCCATAATAATGATAACAGCAAAAGGAGAAGAAATAGATAAAATAATCGGACTTGAGCTAGGGGCAGATGATTACATTACAAAACCATTTTCAGTAAGGGAACTAGTAGCAAGAATTAAAGCTATACTTAGAAGAAGTACTATGCAAATAGTTGAAAAAACATTTAAAGTTGGTAATTTAGATATTGACTTTGGTAAGCATGAGGTTCTTAAAAGTGAAATAAAAATCGACCTAACATTAAAGGAATTTGAACTTCTAGAAATTCTAATAACAAATAAAGGGAGAGTTATGACTAGAGACTTCTTACTAGATAAAATATGGGGTTATGAATACGTAGGAGAAACAAGAACTGTAGATGTTCACATAAGGCATCTACGACAAAAAATTGAAGAAGATGATAAAAATCCAATGTATATCCAGACTATTCGGGGTATAGGATATAAATTTAACTTTGGAGATTAATTATGAAAAAAAAATTAATGATATATTTATTAAGCGCTGTAATATTTATATTTATAGTAGTGACTACATTATTTGTCTCTATTTTTAATTATGAATACCAACAAAACATGAAGAATAAGCTTGAAATGAATAATAATATGATAATTAGCCTATTACGTAGTAATAATTTAATAGATAAGGGAAAATTCTTTACTGATAATTTAGCGGGCTCAGAACTTAGAGTTACATACATTAATAAGAAGGGCAAAGTTATTTATGATTCAAATATAGATATGGAAACTATGGATAATCATAATAGCAGGGAAGAAATAATGACTGCAAGAAGAAGCGGTAGTGGATATATAGTTAGATATAGTAACACTACTGAGAAGAACATGATGTATTTTGCTACTGTTTTAGATGACGGTTTTATTATTAGAAGTTCTATGCCTGTTAAAATAGTAAATGGCCTGGGAAGTAAATATTTTAAATTTTACATTAGTGCCATAATTTTTTCTGGAATGATGACTATTTGGTTTTCTCTTAAATTATCGTATATTATAGTGAAACCAATAGAAGACTTGATTTTTATAACTTCAAGGATTACCAAGGGTGAGTTTCATAGAAGGGTTAAAATACTAACAAACGGTGAAATAGGAGAGCTAGCTAAGAATTTCAATGAGATGGCAGATAAATTAGAGTTTACACTGAATGAAGTTACAGATAAGCAAAATAGGTTACAGGCTATTCTACAAAGTATGGACAGTGGAGTCATTGCGGTGGATAGAAATAACAAAGTCATAATGATTAATCCATATGCGAAAAAAATATTTGGAATATCAAAAGATATTATAGGGCAGAATCTTCTGGATAATATTAGAGATTTTGAATTAGAAAATATCTTCCATCAAAGTGATGATGACTATAAGGAAATAAAGATAGTTTGGCCAAAGGAAAGAGAACTTAGGATAAAGACTGCGGATATAATTAATAGAAGCGAGCATATTGGTACTGTAGCTGTTGTCCAGGACATTACAGAAGTGAAAAAATTAGAGAATATGAGAACACAATTCGTTGCTAATGTTTCCCATGAACTTAAAACACCTTTAACATCTATTAAAGGATTTGCAGAGACTCTAAAATATGTTGATGATGCGCAGACAAAGGAAAAGTTCTTGAATATAATAAATGAAGAAACTGAAAGATTAACTAGACTTATTACAGATATTTTAATACTTTCTAATATAGAACAGCAAAAAGAACTTAAAAAGGAAAGCATTAATGTTAATAAAATAGTAGAAGATGTTTACAATTTGATGAAAAACACTGCAGACGTAAAACAAATTAAGTTATCAATAGAGCAGGATAAAGTAAATACACTGATAGGCGACACTGATAGGTTTAAACAAATGTTAATTAACTTAGTAGATAATGCACTAAACTACTCAGAAACAGGCGATAGTGTTTGCATTGGGACAGAGGGCAGAGATGATGGAATCATTCTTTGGGTTAAGGATACTGGGGTCGGAATAGCTAAGGAGCAAATTCCACGTATCTTTGAGAGATTATATAGAGTGGATAAGGCTCGTTCTAGATCAAAAGGCGGAACAGGATTAGGTCTTGCTATCGTTAAGCATATAGTACTTAAATTTGACGGCAAAATATCTGTGGAAAGTAAACTTGGAGTAGGTAGTAAATTCATAATCGAAATTCCATACAGTAAATAAAAACATAAAATATTATATCGGGTCTCAAAATTAACGAATAAAAGGTTATATTCATTTAGATTTGGCTAAAATATAAAGAGGAAGGTGATAATATGGCTAGAAAAGTATTTGAAGCTAATCTTCAAGAGCTTCATAATGACCTAATTAGAATGGGAAGTATAGTAGAAAAACAAATTCACGATTGCATCTATGCCCTAGTACAACAAGACGTTGGGAAGGCTGAAAAAATAATGAAGGATGATGACATTGTTGATATAATGGAACATGAAATAGAAGACAAAGCAATAAGACTCATCGCCATGCAACAGCCATTAGCTATAGATCTAAGAAATATTTTCACTACAACAAAGATAGTAACTGACCTTGAAAGAATAGCAGATCATGCTGTAGATATAGCTAAAATTACTTTAAGATTAAAAGATGAAGAATACATTAAAGAGTTAATAGATATTCCTAGAATGGCTGAAATAGTAATACTTATGATAAAAGATTCATTAGATGCATATGTAGAAGGAGATATTGAGAAAGCCTATGCTGTTGGAAAACGAGATGATGAAGTAGACAATTTATATTACGAAGTTTTTAGTGAGCTTTTACAATTAATGGCAAAAAAGCCAAGTACGATAAAACAAGCAACTCAATTTTTATTTGTATGTAAGTTTCTAGAGCGTATTGCAGACCATACGACAAATATATGTGAATGGACAATTTATCTAGTTACTGGTGAAAGAGTTGATTTAAACGAATAGTTTTCAGGTAAAATACAGAAACTACAATTACAATAACTATGTTTTTAAAATATTGTAGTGGAGTGGTGATTATGAAAAAAATGAACATAAAAACATTGACCACAATTCTTTGTATTAGTATAGTAATGCTGAACACAGGATGTAAAAAAGAAGCACAAGTCGAAGTAAAAAAATCTAAAAGTATTAAAATAATTTGTGAAGAGTCAGTTTCGCCCATGGTAAATGATTTAGCAAGGGATTATAATTTAAATAACGAAACGGTAGTCGTTGTAGAAATTCTTGATAGAGATAGTGCATTCACTAAAATAAACAATTCTGAGGTGGATATACTAGTTGGATATGTTCAGCCAGCTGATGAGAAAATTGAGTCTGAAATATTAGCTTATGATGGAATAGGAATTATTGTGAATGTTAGTAATAAAGTAAAGAGTGTGGGAACTCAGGAATTAAAAAAAATATATACAGGGAATATGGTAAATTGGGTGGACTTAAAGGGTGAATCTCAAACAATAATACCTGTGGCGTTTAAAAACCCTCTAAGTTTAGTTCAACAACAATTCAACATAAGTATTATGGATACTCCTGTTAAAGAGGAAATGAGTAGCGATATTAAGTATGTATCAAGTATGGAAGAAATGAAAAATTTTGTTGCTCAGAACAAAAATGCTATAGGAATTATACCTGGACAATGGTATAATAAAGATAATGTGTTTTTAAAACTAAGTGGTATTGAACTAACTCTTTCAAATCTTGCGAATAAACTTTATGCCTTGAATTTTCCAATAAAAGTGTATTATTCTAAAGAAAAAAAAGATAGTTTGGATGATTTCCTTAATTATATAAAAAGTGAAGACGGTATAAAAATTGTCAGAAAACATTGTATAGAAGCATCTTAATACCTCCTTCTTAGGAGGTATTTTTAGTCTATAGTAAATAATAGATTATCTGGTAAGTTTATAATGAAAACTGTCGATATACGCTATTTTTCTCCTTATAAATGTTAATATCGTTGACTTAGCTAGTT
>NZ_JBNMNU010000233.1:0-5498 GCF_051278035.1 Clostridium sp. | reverse complement strand
GAGCATCTAGAGCGAGCAGGGGTTCATTCTGGAGATAGCATTACAATATATCCAAGTCGAAACATATCTAAAACTATAAAAGAAAAAATATTAGAATATACTAAAAAGGTTGCACGAGGACTAAAAGTAATAGGCATGATAAATATTCAATTTATAGAATTTAAAGGTGAGTTATATATAATTGAGGTTAATCCAAGAGCTAGTCGTACAGTTCCGTATATAAGTAAGGTTAGCAAAGTTCCAATTGTAGAGCTTGCAACAAGAGTTATGCTGGGGGAAAAATTAAAAGATTTAGGGTATGGTAATGGAGTATATAAAGAACCAGAACTTGTGTCAGTAAAGGTTCCAGTATTCTCAACTGAAAAACTTCCAGAAGTGGAGGTGTGTCTAGGACCAGAAATGAGGTCTACAGGAGAAGTGCTAGGAATAGGAAGAAATTTTGATGAAGCTCTATATAAAGGCCTTATAGCTTCGGGAATGAAGATTAAACGAGATAATGGGGTTATCTTAGCAACAATAAACCCACAGGATAAAGACGAGTTTTTGTATATAGCCAAGGCATTTAGTGAACTTAATTATAAATTTATAGCTACGACAGGTACGGCCAAGTTACTAAAAGAAAGTGGTATTGAGGCCTCGGAAGTTAAAAAGATTTCAGAAGGAACACCTAATATAATAAAAAGTAGAACGGTTGATTTTGTAATAAATACACCAACCAAAGGAAATGATTCCAAGACGGATGGATTTAGAATTAGAAGAACAGCTATTGAGAGAGGCACTTTAGTTATTACATCATTAGATACTGCGAAGGCGATAGTTGACCTTCTAAGGAAAAATATTATGAGTGCAAATTTAGAAGTATTTAATATTGTAGACTAGTAAAAAAAAAATCGTATTGAACACGTAGCAGGTAATTCAACACTTGCTACGTGTTTTTTAGTATAACATGCATAAATATTATAGATAAATGAATAAATATTTAGAATAAGTATTGTGTTATTATTAAATGTGATATATAATAAATAAAAAGAAGCTAGTTAACTCAACAGTGATTGTTGAAAAGAACAAAACAACTAATAACTAAGGGGAATAAAATTTATACATAAAACTGTATAAATATACATTGAGGTTATTTTATATATGAGGAAGTGGTACAAATGAAAAAAAATATATCAATTGTATTAACTGTATCAGATCAATTTTGGACTTATTATAAAGACCGGCGAACTAATGAGATTTCAATTAAATAATTAGATAAGTCTTAGAATATTAAAATATAAAAGAAACAAATTCGAAAGGGGATATTAAAATGAAAGAAAAAGTGGTTTTAGCATATTCAGGAGGACTTGATACCTCTATTATAATAGCTTGGCTTAAGGAAAATTATGATATGGATGTTGTAGCAGCTTGCATTAATGTGGGACAAGAGGATGATATGAAGGCAATTGAGAAAAAGGCATTAAGTTCCGGAGCTCAGAAAATATATGTTGAGAACGTAACAGCTGAATTCATCAAAGATTATGTGTTTAAAGGTGTTAAAGCAAATGCTACTTACGAAGGAAAATATTTATTAGGGACAGCATTTGCAAGACCATTAATTGCTAAAAAACTTGTAGAAATTGCTCATAAAGAAGGAGCAACTTATATATGCCACGGTTGTACTGGTAAAGGAAATGATCAAGTTAGATTTGAGGTTGCCATAGCTGCTATAGATCCATCTATTAAGATTATTGCTCCTTGGAGAATTTGGGATATAAAATCAAGAGAAGACGCAATAGATTATGCAAACGCTAGAGGTATTGAAATATCAGTTACTAAAGAAAAAATTTATTCAGTTGATCAAAATTTATGGCATGCAAGTCATGAAGGTGGAGATATTGAAGACTTTAAAAATGATCATAAAAGAGATATGTATCTTATGGTTACACCTCCAGAAAAAGCTAAAGATGAAGCTACATATGTAGATATATATTTTGAAAAAGGAATTGCGAAAAAAGTTGATGGAATCGAGCTCGAACCAATAGATATAGTTACAGTATTAAATAAAATTGGTGGAGAAAACGGAATAGGAATTGTAGATTTAGTAGAAAATAGACTTGTAGGTATGAAATCCAGAGGAATATATGAAACTCCTGGTGGTACTGTTCTTTATGCAGCCCATAAAGAATTAGAAGAAATAACTATAGATAAAGATACACTCCACTTTAAATATTCAATATCACAGAAATATGGAGAATTAGTTTATGACGGACTTTGGTTTACTACTATGAGAGAATCACTTGATGCATTTATAGATAAAACTCAAGAGACAGTAACAGGCTCTGTTAAATTAATGCTATATAAAGGTAATATCATGGTAGCAAGTAAAGAATCACCTAATGCACTATATGATGAAAGTATATCATCTTTTGGTTCAAGTGTACTATATGACCATAAGGATGCAGAAGGATTTATAAATTTATTTGCATTACCAAGCAAAATAAAAGCATACAAAAATTTAAACAACTTCTAAGGAAAAATACAAATTTATAGAAAGTTATGTAGGTGATTTATATGAAACTTTGGGGCGGAAGATTTGAAGGTAACGAAAGCAAGCTTATGGAGGACTTTAATAGTTCTCTAAGCTTTGATAAAAGATTATATTATGAGGACATTATAGGAAGTGTAGCACATGTTAAAATGCTTGCTAAATGTAACATTTTAACTCATGAAGAGTGTACAACTATAGTTAATGGTCTAAATTCTATTCTTTCTGATATTGAACAAGGTAAACTTAAAATTGAAGGTGACTATGAAGATATTCACAGCTTTATGGAAATACAACTTACACAGCTTATAGGAGATGTAGGTAAAAAACTTCACACAGCCAGAAGTAGAAACGACCAGGTCGCAGTTGATATGCGCTTATATTCAAAACATAAGGCCCTGGAGGTTATTGAAAACCTTAATATAATTTTGTGTACCATTGAAAAATTAGGGAATGATAATGTGGCTATAATGCCAGGTTATACACATCTACAAAGGGCACAACCGGTGACCTTCAAACAGCATATTATGGCATACTATAATATGTTAGGGAGAGATGTAAAAAGGATTTTAAGCGCTGTAGATATCATGGATGAGAATCCACTTGGATGTTGCGCCTTAGCAGGTACCACTTATGATACGGATAGAGCATTTACAACTAGAGAACTTGATTTTAAAAAACCAGTAGATAATTTTATGGACGGAGTAAGTGACAGGGATTATTTATTGGAGCTTTTGTCTAATTTTTCTATAATAATGATGCATCTTAGTAGACTTAGTGAGGAACTTGTTTTATGGAGTAGTAAAGAATTCAATTTTATTGAAATTAGTGATGAATTCTCTACAGGTAGTAGCATAATGCCTCAAAAAAGAAATCCAGATGCAGCAGAACTCGTAAGAGGAAAAACTGGGAGAGTATACGGAGATCTAATGAGTTTACTTACCACTATGAAAGGTATTCCACTGGCTTATAATAAAGACATGCAAGAAGATAAGGAACCTTTTTTTGATGGAGCTGACACAGTTTTAAAATCTATAAAAATAATGACTGGAATGTTAGGTTCATTAAAGATTAAAAAGGATAATATGTATAATGCAGTTAAAACAGGCTTTTTAAATGCTACAGAAGCTGCAGATTATCTTGTGAATAAAGGAGCTGCATTTAGAGATGCTCATGGAGTTATAGGATCTATTGTTATACACTGCGAGAAGGAACATAAGGCTATTGAAGATTTAACTTTAGATGATCTTAGGAGCTTTAGTGACTTATTTGAAGAGGATGTATACCAATTTATAGATTATGAAAATACCTTGAGTAGAGGTATAAAAAAAGAAATGTAAAAACCACCTTTAGGTGAAAAACCTCTTTAAAATAAAAAAGCACGTAACATGTAAACTCTACATGTTACGTACTTTTTTATTTAAGCATTCATTCGATTTCTTTTAATGATTGGTTTTACTATTAAATAAGAAATAGCAATGATTGAAACAATGATTATACTTACAATTAATCCTAAACGCTGGTTTGGATTAATTGTCGCTCCAATTAAAGCAAGTATTATAAGTAAAATGCCCAAATATGAACTATATGGTGCAAATAGCATTTTAAATTCTTTACTTTTGATATTCCCTTTGAGATTACCATGGACAGGATAGTTCTTTCGGATTTTTATTTGTGCAGCTAAGATAATAATCCAATTTCCAATCAATAATACACCCGCTGCAGTGGTTAAATACTCGTAAATGGTAGCTGGTAATACTAGAGATAATAAGATAGTTATAAGTAAACCACTTGTGCCTAGTAGAAGAGCAATAACATTTACACCTTTTTTATTCTTTTTCATTACTATTTTCGGTGCCTCATGATCCTTTGCAAGAGATAATAATACATTAGTTATAGCAAAAAGTGCCCCCACAAAAGTTGAAAATGCAGCGCTTATAACAACAATATTAAAAATAGAAGTCATATACGGAAAGTTAAATGCAGAAAGTGCGGTTATAAAAGCACTTTTGCTCAGCTGAATTTGCTGCCAATGCACCATTTTTAAAATTATCACAAGTGAAGCAATATATAAAACAATTAAAGCTAGATTTAGCGCATTAATAGCTTTAGGAATTGATTCTTTGTGCTTTAACTCTTTAGTAGCTGCGCCTACAACTGCTACTCCAGCGAAAGGAAACAGTGCAAAAATCATAGCAGACCATAGTCCTTTTATGCCTTTTGGAAACCAATCAAGTGTAGATAATGAAATTACTGAACCTCCTGCCACGGATCCATTAGGCGACACATACCCAAGGATGAATAATACACCAAAGATAATAAACAAAACGAGGGTTGTAATTTTTACTATAGCGAAAAGGGATTCAATTTTACCGAAATCTTTTACTCCAAGCAGATTAATGCCTAATCCTAAAGAAGAATAGATAAGGGAAAATACCCATATCGGAATCTGTGGAAACCAATAGCGTGTAAACACAGATAGTGCAGTTACTTCACTAGACATAATTAATACACCCGCGACCCAAAACATCCAACCACTGATAAAGCCAATATGGTCTCCGAAAGCCTTTCTAGCATAATCCCTAAAAGATCCTGTTGCTGGGTCATTGATTTTCATTTCTGCTAATGCATTGAAAGTGATATACGCAATTAGTCCAGCAATTAAAAATGCTAGTATTACAGATGGACCAGTTAATGTAATGGCTACACTTGTACCTAAAAAGAAACCAGCTCCAACAATAGAACCTATTCCAATGAGACTCAGTTGCCACCAAGTTATTCCTGTCTCCCCACTTCGTTTAATTTTCTTTTTATTATGATGTTCTACTATCTGTGAAACTATTTTTTCATCATTCAAATAAATTCTCCGTCCTTTCTTCACTGCTTTAACAATTATTATAAAAATGCAAATGTATTTCTTATCTTACTTTCGTATAATATTTAGCATTGGTTTCTAAAAAAATAATCATTA
>NZ_JBNMNU010000232.1:0-5518 GCF_051278035.1 Clostridium sp. | reverse complement strand
GTTTCAGGTTTTAGTATTTTAAATTTATTAGTGTAGCTATTTAGCAATTAAATGTTTTTTCTTGAAATTTCTGCATCGTGCAGGCTTGTTTGCTATACCTATTTTTATCGCTACTTGCTCTCTTAACGTAAAATTTATAGTTCTAGACGACTCCATACAAATTCAAGTTTTATTTATTAGTTTCCGTGAGTACTCTAGTTTTAAATTATAACCCATCGCAGCAACTTCAAAAGATGCATAATACATAAAAGCTGGGCCTCTTATATATTAGATAATGTTCTTTTAAAAAAGTTTCATTTTTTATAAATTATCTTAATCTATAACTGTTGCCGCAACTTCAAAAGAAGAATCATCACATATAAGATGGGTATATATCTTTTTTTTTGCTCTTTTATGTTTTGTTTTAACAGTGTTTTCATTCAAGTTTAGTATCAACGCTATTTCACTAAAATTTAAATCATAATAATATCTCAAATATATTATCTCTTGATCAACAGGATTTAACATTTTAATACTTTCTTTTATCTGTTCATTTGTTTCTCGTTTTACCAATAATTCTTCTGGGATATCTTCTGAGGACCTTTGTAATAATTATAAGTAAGTATTCTCACTAGGAATCTCCCTATTATATTTTCTAATCCATGATAAACTCTCATTCTTTGCTATAGTAAAAATCCATGATTTAATTTTTTTAATGTCTTCTATTGTATCAAACTTTTCATAAGCTTTCATTAATGTCTGTTGAAGTACATCCTAAGTTAAATTTTGATTTTTTACAATAGAATATATAAACTTATATAAATCTCTATATATTAAATAAATCTGTTCCTCAAATTGTTTTTTTCTTTTGTTAGATTTAAGTATATCAATAAATTTCATTGCTTTCCTCCTTAAGTAATAATATATAACCAGTGATTTCAATAGCAACAAAATCTATGCCCGTTTTTTCATTGAGCTCTCTTAATTTAAATTTGTCAGTGTTATTTCTAACATATATTCATATTCAAATGTTTTTGTTAATTATATAAATATTGTACCATTAAATTCTATTTTAATAAATAAAGTGAATGTAACCTAACGTGTTGACTTGTTACTTTAAATGTATTATAAATGATGTCCTAAATTGCAAATGCTTGCAGCAGCTCAGTATTAATTGCTCTCTTTATATTGATTAATTAGTTTATAAAATGTAGTTTTCTTTAATTCCAATATTTTCATAACATCAATCGCTTTTATAGTGTTTTCCTCGTACATATTGTAATACTTATCCCATAACTTCGGTATATTCTATAAGAATCCAGTTTGATAAGTTTCTTTGTTTTTTCATTTTCTATTGCTGATATTATGTAAACCATATAAAAATACTCTATTAATGTAAATATTTGTTGACATTTCCTGATTACAGTTGTAAACTTAAATTATCGATTACAGTCGTAAACGGAGCGGAGGTATAAGAAAAATGCACTTGGTTTTAATAAATCATGTAATAAATATTTATATTACCCTTTGGTATCAGAGGATGAATGTATAAAATTAGAAAGTCAGTCCTTTATTAATAAGGTATTTGATGGTTCAATCAAGTCTATGCTCTTGAACTTTGCAAGGTCGGAACAATTATCTGAAACTGATATAGTTGAACTTAAAAATATACTAAATAAATCAGGTAATAAGGAGGGGTAATATATATGGATATATTAAGTTTCTTTGAGATTATTCTACTATCCTCATTAATTGGTAGCATAATTGTATTGATGATATTAATTATTAAAGGTATATTCAAAAATAAATTAAGCTCTAACTTTCACTATTATATATGGTTAATATTAATTATAAAATTAATAATTCCTATAGGTCCACAAACCCCTTTAAATATCTCTAATATATATAAAAATTTTTATGTGCAAAGTACCACAAATGAAAATACAGAAATAAACTCATCAAAACAACTTGATAATTCCAACTTGGATGGTTCAAAATCAATAAGCAGCTTAACACCAACAAGTGAAAGTGTAATTGATAACACAATTAACATACCTCTAAAAAGCAAAATTAATATTAAGAAACTGTTCTGTTTTATTTGGATATTTGGAGTTCTAATATTAATAGGGACCCTGGTTACAGGACATAAAAAACTTAAAAATATTGTTAGCTCTTCTATGAAAAATATAAATAGAAAACATAAAGAAATTCTATATATTTGTATGAAGACTATGAATATAAGAACGCAGGTAGAACTATCCTATTCCCAAAAAATAAGTAGCCCCTCTTTATGTGGGATAAATATACCAAAGATATTGATTCCAGTCAGTGTAGCAGACAATGTTTGTGATGAAGAATTTAAGTATATTATAATGCATGAATTAACTCATTTAAAAAACAAGGACATATTTGTAAATTTTGTTATAACACTATTATCCATGATCTATTGGTTTAATCCAATCTTGCTATATGGATTTCATAAAATGAGACAAGATCTTAAAATTTCATGTGATGCTAAAACAATTTCTTATTTAGATGATGGAAAAAACATTCAGTATGGGAATGCAATAGTAACAGTACTAGAGCTTGCTGGGAACAGCAATAGACTTATGGGTACTACTTCAATGGTTATGAATAGTTCAGAAATAAAAAGGATGATTATTATGATTTCAAAGCATAAGAAGGCAAATATGAAAAATATATTACTTGGAGCTATCATTGTAGTTATATTAGGAGGCATAGGGCTTGCACTAAACACTTCAAAATCACAAGCAGAAACACAGGTAGAAACATCAGTTAAGGTTGCCGGAGAAGTTGTTAGAAACATTTATAACGTAAGTGGAGAAAGGATTGCTGAAATCCAGACACATCCAGAACCAGATGGAGACCCTGGAAGTGAAGAATATAATAAGAAACAAGAAGATGCAGTCTTTGAAATATGAAAGTCAGTTAACAAAAACGTAATACCGTTGCTTTCAAAAGAAGGATATGAAGATGCCATAGGGAATAGGTTCTATAATACGAGTATGGTAATATGTACTACGGATAACTATACAGCCCAAGTTACAGACCTTACTTTTGGTGAAAACGTGTATAAAGATTATAAAGATAATAATAAAGTAAGATATCTTTACGAAGTTAAACTTGATTTTATATCTTCTGATGGTAAAACCAAAACACCAGAGATAGCCAAAGGAGCTGTAGAACTAGTAAAAGAAGATGGCACGTGGAAAGTGAGTTTGTTTGATATAAATCAATTCCTGAAATGATTTATATAGGGAGATAACTCGCTACACTTAAATAAGGACACAATTGTTTAATATAATGAACCAATAATAGGGGGGACAAGATGAAAAAAAGAAAAGGCATTATAATTAATGGATATATAAAAAGAGTAGGAATAGGATTACTAGTGAGTTTAATGATTGTTGTAGCTATATGCTTAATTAATAGCAACTATAGAAATATTGGAACCTTTTCAAACGTATTATTTTATTTTGGAGCAGTAGAACTTTCTCTTGGCGGTATAGGCTTTGTAGGAGGTACAATGATTAAAGGTGATATTGTTTACCAACTTGCGAGAACGGCTACTAATGAAAGTGGTCAAAACCGTACAAGCAAAGACATGGATAACACTGGACAAAAGTTTTATTCTGCTATTTATATGAGCATTATTGGAGCATTGTTGGTTGGTTTTAGTATCATTGTGCAGTATATATTACTGTAATCATTAATAATCCGACTCCTAGAAGTTCCCAAATAACTGTTCCAATCTTTGTAAGGGGTCAGGTGCCTTACAAAAACTGAAACAGTTTTTGTTTCTATTTATAGTTTTATTTATAGTTTTCTTTATAATCCCAACTTTTTCATCAGATATTTATTTCCAATTTTCATAAGTTTCATTAAAATATTCTTTTTAATTCTTAATATTCATAATACTCCTCATTTCAATAAAATTCTTTAAACAATCATCCATTAAGGTTTAATCAGCAACTTTAAAACTTACACTTCCTTTTGCATTACTCCCTTTAACAGAAATTTTATATAGTATCACCTGAAATAATAGTGCTATTAACTATGTATACAATTATCTATTGCGATCACTATTGCTATAATTAAATTATCAACATCAGGATCATATACACAAATTTCATAAGTATCTGTAAGTGATAATGTTTTTTTGACAAACTTTGCAACCATATTTTCGTCTTCAATAACAGTAAAATGCTTTGCAAAACTATCTCCACTAATTGAATATTTACCATATTGGCTATTTACAGAAAATCTTGGTTTAAGCCAATTTTTATCCTGATGTATTGAGGCGCTTATATTATTGTTAATTAATATATCATAATGACTCCATATAAATCCAGCTTTTTTCTTTATTATAAATTGTTCCTCTCCGTCTATATTATTTATATATAAGGTATGTCCTATAGAAAAAAAGTTTCCAAACATTCTATCAACAGTTCCAGTAGATCCATTCCCAATAATGTTAAATATCGGTTGTTTATCAATGTCAGATACTATATATTTATCTTTTATAATATCTATTTTTTGATTTAAATAATACATATTCATTCATATTCATCTCCTTAAACAATGTAAATGCATACTTATTTATTATTATTTATAGTACTTTTAATGTTTGAATGTATATGTTGTTGCCGATGGGACAGCTTTAGTTCCATTTCAATCAGTCATTACCTTATAAATCCGCATTGGTTGTCCTTCCACTAATATCTATAGCGGAGTCTGTCAACATAGTTGTCGCAATTTTTAATTTTAATCTTTTTATGATAATGCTTTTTCTATGACAACAAGCTCTTCTTCCTTTATTGGATTTAATGCCACATATTTTGGCAAATCCCAATTTCTTATTTTCCTACTCCACCTTTCAGGATGATTCTGTTTTGCCATTTCATACACTTTTTTTCTATTCTCTATGATGTTTTTATCCAAGCTATAATGGCGCTGATATGGAGTCAAATATTTGATGCCACTATGCATATGAACATGGTTGTACCAGTAGACGAATCTGGTTACCCACTCTCGTGCGTCAGCAATGCTTACAAAGCCACCATTAGGAAATGATGGAACATACTTCATTGTCTTAAATAACGATTCTGAGTAAGGGTTATCATTGCTTACTCGTGGCCTTGAAAAGGAACTCTGAACCCCTAGTTTTTCTAATGTAGCAAGGAAAGTTGCAGCCTTCATAGGACTTCCATTATCAGAGTGAAGTATAAGAGGTTTA
This sequence comes from Clostridium sp., assembly GCF_051278035.1. Classification (GTDB taxonomy): domain Bacteria; phylum Bacillota; class Clostridia; order Clostridiales; family Clostridiaceae; genus Clostridium_AD. The sequence continues at coordinate 282 of NZ_JBNMNU010000232.1, read as the reverse complement.
CCTGATATTTTGTGAGTTAGAAGGGCACGTTTAACAAGAATTTGGGCATATTCAGCATTCTCTGTTTCCCAAACTTCATAACCAACAATCATGCGGCTGAACATATCTAGTATCAGGTATAGCTTAAAGTATAGACCTTTCACAGAGCCGTTAAGCCACGTGATGTCCCACGTCCAAACTTGGTTTTGTGCGGTTGCTATATGGGTTGGCGGAACTCTTTTTACAGGCGCCTTCGTCTTAAATCTATGAGTGTTTAGTTTTTCTTCTCTAAGTATTCTGTGA
>NZ_JBNMNU010000231.1:0-5613 GCF_051278035.1 Clostridium sp. | reverse complement strand
GCTAGTGGCGCTAAATCACCTGATGCTCCAAGTGATCCCTTTTCAGGAATTATTGGATTCACTCCACTATTTATCATTTGGATTAATGTTTTAAGTGTACTTAGTCTTATTCCAGAATATCCTTTTGCCAGAGCATTTGCTCTTAATAACATTATAGTTTTCACAATTTCATTTGAAAAAGGGTCTCCAGCCCCACAAGCATGAGAGATTATTAGATTTGTTTGTAATTTTTTGCAATCTTCTCCTGAGATTGTTACATCACTAAATTTTCCAAAACCTGTTGTAATACCATAAATAACCCTATTATTATCCACGATCTCATCTACGATACTTCTAGATTTTATAACTCTGTTTTCTGCTTCTACCGTTAATTCAACCTTGTAACCTTGTCTTGCAACTTTTACTATTTCATCTAGAGTAAGCTCATTACCATTAATTTGTATAATTTTCATAATTTTCTCCTCCGTTACTAATAATTTTCTTAATACTACTATTATTCTTTAAAACCTTCCAATAATCCTCTTTAAAAGCAACACTTTATAGTACTAATATTGTTAACTCGTTAATGTATTACCATAGTAGTATGCTACAACTTTAGCATACTATAAATTTATTATTAAAATTAAATAAAACTGCAATGCCTTCATATTATAATTTATGAAGGCATTGCAGTTTATTATTAAAGTTTAGAACTCTAATTAAGCTTTAGTTAATATCACTATAGACGTCACAATGGTTATACTTCCAATTATAATTCTAGCTGAAACAGGCTCCCCTAAAATTAATATCCCTAGTATCAATGCAACAATAGGTTCAAGAGTACTGAAAATTGCAGCCTTTGATGGACCAATTATCCTGACCCCCTCTAAAAACGCCGTTAAAGCAACCACTGTCGATATAAATGCTAATAATAAAATTGCAACAAATGCATAAAAATGAATATTAATATTAAAATTATTAGTAGTGATTGCTGAGACAAACATAACTAAAGCAGATGCACATGAGATATAAAAAGTTAAAACATAACTATTAATATCTTTAATTTCTTTTAGTGATGATCCTAACACATATAGTGAAAATAGTATTGCAGCCATACCTGCGAGTATAATACCTTTTAGATTAAAATTTTGACTTCCCTTATCAATTAAAATATAAATACCTATTAAAGATATAATTAAAGAAAGGATTTTTCTAGGATACATCTTTTCTTTATAAAATACATAGGAAAGTAACGTAACGATAACAGGATATGTATATAAAATCATGGTTGCCATTCCAATACTTATATAATTATAGGACATAAATAAACTAGTAGATGTAAGTGTGTATCCTAATACCCCTATTGTAAGAACTAAAAATAATTGTCTTTTAGTTAATTTAAGTGATATACCTTTAGATCTTAAATAAAGAAAAACCATAATTGCTGCAAAGAAGAACCTAAGGAATAAAGTAGTATAAGTGTTTGCTCCTCCTCTGTAGGCTAGCTTAGCAAGTATTGGCATAATACCAAAAGCAACAGTAGATAAAACAATGAATAAAATTCCTTTTATTTTCTCCATACAAGTACCCCCCGTGTTAATAAAAAACAAAAAAATAAGTAACTACTAAAATTGTAACATCTTTATTTGAATTTTTCACCATATAAATTTAAATATTACATTATATAAACATATATAAATTTGCATAAAAGTAAAACCCTAGGTATGCAACTGCAAGCCTAAGGTTTTACTTTTTTAGATAAATGATTATTTATTCTCAGAGTAAGAATTGTCCCAAGAGTTCAAAAACACAAAATCTCTAACATCTTTTTTTTCATTATGTTCTTTACTCTCAGAAATTTCTCCAATAGGAGTTAATGCAACTACCTTGTAATTTTGTGGTATTGACAATGCTTTTTTAATAATATCTTCATCAAGTGCAGCAATCCAGCATGTTCCATAACCCTCATTAGTAGCTGATAAAATAAAATGCTCCATAGCTATGGCACTATCAACTAAATAGTACTCTTTATTTTCTACTTCACCAGATGACGCTGGATCTGCCACTACAATAGCAGTCATTGGTGCTTCTACTATTGATTGAGACGCTGAATTATCCTTATTCATTATTGATTTAGATATTTGTTCTAGTTTTGTTTTATCATGGACTAAAATAAATTTATAAGAATTATTATTCTTCCATGATGGTGACATCATAGCTGCATTAACCATTCTATCTAATTTATTTGTATCTATGGGGGTGTCCTTAAATTTTTTAACACTTTTTCTAGTTTTGACTACATCATAAAAATCCATATAATCACACTCCTTTAATTTTAGTATGTGTAATTATTTAATAAATAATGTAATTATTTTTTTAAAATACTCTTATAAATATTAAAATACTTTTTCCAAAAATTCTGTATAGTAAATTCGTTTATAACAATATTATGTAGGTTTTCACCTTTTACCTTTAAATTACTCCTATCTAAATACACTTCTTTCATAGCTTCATAAACATTTTCACTATTATGGTGTTTTATTTTATATCCACTATTTTCATCCAATATACTCTCTAAATCTCCTACTTCGGTATAAATCAATGACTTTTTTACAATTCCAGATTCTAAAACCGTTAGAGGTGGTGCTCCTCCCTCACTTAAAGATGCCAAAACACTAATGCTGGCGGAATTTATATAGTCTATCGGATTGGAAACATTTCCGGCCATGACAACTTTTTTTTCTAGTTTTAATTCTACTATTAACTGTTCTAATTCATGTCGCAAATCACCATCTCCAACTAAAAGTAGCTTTACATCATGAAACTCATCCGATATTTTTTTAAAAGCCATTATAACCTCTTTATGATTTTTTATTGGATGAAACCTTGCTACCATAGCATATACAAAATCCTTCTTGTCTAAATCCAAGCTATTTCGTATATCTTCAGGACTAATTATTATTCTACTACCTTTTATATCTATACCATTATTTACAACTGATTTATTTCCACTGATTTTTTTTTCTTCCAACAAACGCTTCAAGTTATTTGATACACAAATGTAATTATTGAAACTTTTAAGTCCCAAAATACTTAGTGGAGTGAAAATGAAATATTTTATTTTACTATTAAGAAAATCATATCTAAAATCGCTGTGAACTACAGCTACTGTAGGTATATCTATTTTTCTTTTCAAAATCAAATGTATTAGGAAAGGTTTTGCTCCATGAAAATTTACTATACTTATTGCATTAGTTCTTATAAAACAAACTAATTCGTCATTATTTAACACCTTATTAAATAGTTTAAAGCTAATATCCATAACTTTAACTTTTGAGTAAAGCGGACCTTCACCTACACAACCAATTATATTTTCAAAGTTTTTATTGAAATTACTGCATATATTTAATACGTGATTCCCACCACCACCATTATCATTTCCTGATATGATATGCAAAACTTTAATATGCATCGCCCCCTTAGAAACTCCCTTATTTCCCTTTATACTTTTCTCTTATTACCATTGTGATAAATTTAGGTATAGAGGATAATCTTTTAATTCTGAAAGGTTCCTTTACAACTCTATATAACCATTCCATACCTATATTAATCATCCATTTAGGTGCACGTTTAATATTACCAGCTATAATATCAAAACTTCCTCCAACTCCCATAAATACACTACAAGGAAGTCTGTCCATATATTTAGCTATGAATATCTCTTGTCTAGGGCATCCCATTGCAACAAATAACACTTTTGGATTAACTTTTTGTATTTCCTCTAATATTTCTTCACAATTGTCTATTTCAAAATATCCATCATGGCTACCTAAAATATCTAATTTTCTATATTTAGTTCGTAAATTAATATTACACATATCCACAGTTTCTTTCGTTGCTCCTAATAAATATATCCCTTCGCCCTCTTTTTCACACTTTTTCACTAAGCGATCCATTAATTCTACACCAGCTATTTTTTCTTTCACTGGCCTACCTACAATTTTCGAACATATTACTGTACTAATACCGTCTGGAATAATGATAGAATTCTGACTAGTTAAATTATCTAACAATACATCATTTTGCAGTCCATTAAGTAGCACTTCTGGATTCCCTGAAACAACATGAACTTTTTTAAAATCATCTATATATTTTAGTAACTCTTCCATATTTTCATTAAAAATTTCATATTTAAAAATTCTTGTTGTCATAAAACCCCTCCACGTAATCTACACTATGTAGATATCCCTATAAAATCACTTTATATAATAAGTGGTTAAGTTAGCTATTTTAGTCCATACATAGCATACATTCTATTAACTATATTTATCACTTTGTTGTTATTTACCTTTTAAACGTACAATCTTTTTTACATCTAGCCACTAATAATAATAATAACAATAATATCATATTTTATTATCTATCACAACTTCAGCACTCAGCAGCGGAGGTTAATCCAACAAATTATTACAATATTAGCTATACGAAAACAATAATATATATTAATTTAAAGGATTTAAATATATTAGGTAGAATATAACTAAGTAGGATCGTTTATTAAAAAAGATTAGTTACATTTATTGTAACCCGTGTTGTTAACATTCTTATTTTTTCATGAAAAAGCGTTCATTTATAGTGAACCCATTATAAATGAAATTAAGATAATCCTAAAAGATCCAATATACTTTAAGTTAAATATGCAAAGCGGTTCATATTTGTGCTTTGCAAAAAATGGGAAGGAGCAATTATAATTATGAACAAGAAAACGAAAAATTCATTTGCACTAAGCTTAGCATTTGCTACTCTACTTACAACTGTAGTATGGAAAAGCGCTGCGTCGGCATCCACAATATTAGGAGGGGATGACCGGTATGGAACGGCTCTAAAAATTGTACAGAAAGGTTGGACAACGTCAGACAATGTAATTATTGCTAGAGGTGACGACTTAGCAGATGCTCTTGTTGCCGCCCCCTTAGCGTATGCAAAGGACAAAGCACCTATACTATTAACAAATTCTAAAAACCTTTCACCAGGAGTTTTAAAAGAACTAATAAGATTAGATGTTAAAAATGTTTACATAATTGGAGGAACAGGTGCTATTTCAACCGATGTACAAAATGAGTTAAAAGACTATAATGTTAAACGTATATCAGGAAAAAATAGAGTTGAAACCTCATATGAAATAGCCATTGAAGCATTCGATACTATTCCATCAGAAGTAGTTATTGCAAATGGTTTAGCATATGCAGATGCACTTTCAATATCCTCAATAGCAGCTGTTAATAAAATGCCAATACTACTTGTTTTAGGTAACAAGTTATCACCAAAAGTAGCAACCTATACTTCAGGCAAAACAATTTATGCAGTTGGAGGTCCGGGAGTTCTAAGTAATGATGTCGTGGCAGATGCTACAAGGTTAGCAGGAAATAACAGGTACGAAACAAACGCAGAAATACTTGATTTTTTTACACAAGATTATAGTAAGGTTTACATTGCAAAAGGCACAAATAAGAACCTAGTAGATGCTCTTGCAGGCTCAGCGCTTGCAGCGCTAGGCAACAATCCTATAGTTTTGGTTGATGGAAAGAGTACACTTACTCCAAATTTAACGAATGTTATGAAAGATAAATTAAG
>NZ_JBNMNU010000230.1:0-5632 GCF_051278035.1 Clostridium sp. | reverse complement strand
TATGATAGAAGATGATATAGCATTTGCAGCCGTTGCAAAAAAATATAATTTACTTATAGTACCAGGTACAGCTTTTGGTTACCCTGGATACTTTAGAATTTCATACTGTGTTTCTTATGAAAAAATCAAAAAATCATTAGGAGCTTGGACTAAGCTTGCTGATGAATTTAAGAATTTGTAATATTATACAATAAAAAAATTAAAACTAAGCCCCGCAAACCTTTTTTAGGAAAGAATTGTGGGGTTTCTAGTTTTTTAAACAATAAATTTATTTTATGTACGATATATTTGAAAGTGTCGTAACAATGAAGAAAGATTTATAATAATTAGGGGTAGTGCTCGCAAAGCGTAAATTTACAACGCTAAGCCAGTTTTTTACAATTAAACACTATTATTTAAATATTCTGACTTGGAATTAATATACAATAGTTCTAAGTCAAAACAGTATATATCATCAGTGTAAAGCGTTGATATATCTAGAGTTTAATCACTAAATGATAAAGCTCTTATTGTTTTGCTCAAAACGGGGTATGTGTATCAATGGAACAGAAAATTACAACTTAATTACATTAAATGGAACTAATTATTGCCTTTTAATCTCGTATTCTGATTGAAATGACTTTTGCGTCACTTTTTTCAACTGTTAAAAAGGTAGTTTAGATAGTAAAATCACTAAATCTTAAGTAAAGAGGAGTTTTAATGGATAAAAAAAGTGACGAAAAATTATTTCGGAATTTATGGAGTATCAAAAATTAGCAGGAAACAGTGAAAGTACTCTAAAGTTATATATTCAAATTATAAATAAATTTAATAAATGGCTGTTGAGCAATGATGGTTCTTTGGAGAATATTACACGTTTTGATATCCAACAATATATTAATCACCTTTCAGATAAAGGTCTAAGTGCTTCAACTATTGAAAATAAATTTGCAGCAATAGTTAGTCTAGTAAAGTTTTTAGATAGAATAGATATATTGCAAAATATATGCAAACCTGAATACATAAAAACTAAAAATATTGCTCCTAAATCACTTGAAAAGAACGATAGAAATAAACTTTTGAGAGAGATTGAAAGAACCGGGAATTTAAGGAATATAGCTATTACATATATGTTTTTATATACTGGCATACGAGTTTCAGAATTAGCTTCCTTAGATAAAAAAGATATTACTTTAAAAGAAAGAAGTGGCATAGTTATAGTTAAAAAAGGTAAAGGAAATTTAGAGCGAAAGATTCCACTTCCAATTGAGGCAAGAATACACTTAAAAAATTATTTGGATACAAGAACTGATTATCAGGAGGCCTTATTTTTATCAAATTATAAAAATAGAATGTCGATTAGGTCTATACAGAGAATTTTTGAAAAGTATGATGTATACCCACACCAGTTACGTCATACTTATTGCAGAGAACTTATTAGTGTTGGTATAGATATTGCAATAATAGCAGAATTAGCAGGGCATTCAGATATAAATATAACGAAAAAATATAGCAAACCTTCTAGAATTGAAATTGAGAAAGCTATAGAAAAAGCTTTTTATTGATATTATTCTCTTACAAATACTCATTTGGAATTAAATGGGCATTTGTTGTGATTTTCTGTTCCATTACTACAGAGACCCCATATAGGTATAAAAGATGAAAAAATCGTGCAAATAGGATTAGATTTAGAAGATAAGGAAGCTAAGATTATCGATGCAAAAGGGAAATATGTAATGCCAGGAGGAATAGATCCTCACACTCACATGGATATGCCATTTGGTGGAACACATGCTAGTGATGACTTTAAAACAGGAACTATTGCTGCAGCTTGCGGAGGAACTACTACAATAGTAGATTTTTCAATCCAAGGTAAGGGTAAATCATTAAAACAAGCAGTAAATACTTGGCGTGAGAAGGCTGATGGAAAAGCAGTTATAGACTATGGTATTCATATTGCGTTAACAGACATGACTGAAGAAGTTATGAATGAAATACCGGAAATTATTGCAGAAGGTTATCAAAGCTTTAAATTATTTATGACATATGATGGATTAAGAGTTGATGATGGCACTTTATTAAGAACATTAATGAAAGTTAATGAAAGTTAATGGAAATGGTGGGTTATCTTGTGTCCATGCAGAAAATTATTATGTTATTGATTATTTTACAAAGAAATTTTTATCAGAAGGGAAAATTGAGCCAATATATCATGCATTATCCCGTCCAGATTTAGCAGAAGGAGAAGCTGCTGGAAGAGCAATTAAACTTGCCAAAATAGCTAATTCACCTCTTTTCATAGTTCATAGTAGTTGTGAAGTTTCTATTAAAGAAATAGCAAGTGAAAGAGAAGAAGGATACCCTATAATGGGAGAAACATGTCCACAATACTTATTACTTTCAGAAGATAATTATAGAGAATCAAGATTTAATGGAGCAAAGTATGTAATGTCTCCACCTCTTAGAAATAAAAAGAACTGGCCAGTTGTATGGAAGGCACTAAAGGATAATACTCTCCAATTAGTAGCAACAGATCATTGCCCATTCTTTATGAGTCAGAAAGAAATGGGAAAGGAATCTTTTACTAAAATTCCAAATGGTGCACCAGGCATAGAAGCTAGAATGTCATTAATGTATACTTACGGCGTAGTTGATGGAAAAATCAATCTTAATAGATTTGTACAGGTTACTTCTACAAATGCTGCTAAAGTATATGGTATGTATCCACAAAAGGGAACAATTGCAATTGGAAGCGATGCAGATTTAGTTGTATTTGATCCGAATGTAGAAATTACACTAACAAAATCTATGTTACATGAAAATGTAGACTATACACCATATGAAGGCTTTAAGTTAAAGGGATATCCAGTAGCTACAATAAGTAGAGGAAAAGTAATTGCGGAAAATGGTGAATTTATTGGAGAACAAGGTTATGGTAAATTTATTAAAAGAAAAGCTCCAATCATATTATAATTCAATATGTAAGACTATTGTTGAGTAATTATATTTGGGTAGAAAAGAAGGGCGTTTTAGCACGTGAACTATTCTCAAGATTGATAAAATAAATATAATTTAATAGAAAAATATAGGGAGGTTATTAATAATGAATAACAAATTTTGTGATTCAAAAAGAATGGAAGACATGATCAAAACTTTTGCAACTTATGGTGATGCAGGGCATGGTGGAATTACTCGATACTCTTTGTCACAAGAGAATGTTCAGGCTAGGAAAGAATTCAGAAAGAGAATGGAAGCTATCGGAGCTGAAACAACTGTCGATGATATGGCAAATATGTATGCTACTATTCCAGGTTCAGATTCTAATGCAAAACGAATTGTTGTAGCATCTCATGTTGACTCAGTAAAAAATGGTGGTAACTATGATGGAATTTTAGGTGTTATGGTAGGTATGGAGGTTTTAGAAGCTATTGTAGATCAGAAGATTACTCATAAACATCCGATAACAGCTATGATTTGGACAAATGAGGAAGGGTCATTATATCCACCAGCAATGATGTCATCAGGCGTGATTTGTGGAAAATTTGATAAGGATACAATGCTTGCATCAAAGAATGTATTAAATAGAGAGGCTACTTTCGGAGAAGCTTTAGCAGCGAGTAGTTATGTTGGATCAGTAGCAAATAGATTAAACCCTAAAGATTATGAATGTATGTTTGAGCTTCACATTGAACAGGGTCCAATCCTTGAAGCTGCTAATAATGATATTGGTGTTGTTACTTGTGTACTTGGCATGCTTAACTATAGAATAAGAACTCATGGTCAAGCAGACCACGCAGGTACTACTCCAATGGGACATAGACAGGACGCTCTTTATGCAGCTTCTCAGGTTCTTATTTATCTGCATAATGAGTTAGACAAACTTGATCCAGCTCTTGTTTATACAACTGGTGAAATTAAGTGCCATCCTTGTGTTCATACAGTAATTCCTGATTTAGTTGACTTTTCAATTGATGCAAGACATGAAGACCCTAAGGTAATTGAACATGTTCTTAATATTATTAAGAACATGCCTAAGGAAGTTGCTAAGTGCAAGGTTGATTATGAGAAAGCTTGGGCTCGTGATACGGTATACTTTGACAAAGAATTAATAGAGTTTGTTAAGACAAGTGCTGATGAAGCAGGGATTTCTAATCAGTACATTAATAGTGGAGCAGGACATGATGCTCAGTTCGTATCAGAAATAATACCTACTACTATGATTTTTGTTACTTCAAAAGACGGCCATAGTCACTGTGAAAAAGAGTTCTCATCTGTTAAACAGTGTACAAATGGTGCAAGTGTAATGCTAAACACAGTACTTAAGGTAGATGCAAGATAGAAAAATTTATGTTAAAGAATTAAAAGGCACAAGTATTTATTATTCTGTGTCTTTTGATTTGAAACATGTACAGAATATATTGGGAAAAGATTGATTTCTGAAATTATTTATAATTTAGCAAAATAGGGGTGAAAATATGAAAAAATTAACTGTACTTTCTTTAATTACTGGAATTTTGTGCGGTCTTTGGACAGCGTCAAGTCCTTCTTTAGGATTGCTTGGATGGGCGCGATTTGCTGGATGCACAGCATTCTTTGCAGCAGGAGGTAAGTTAAAAGGTTTTAAAAGTGCTATTACTACTGCTGTGATAACATTTGTGATGTGTATACAGGCTAAAATCAAACTATTCGAATTTATTCCAGGAACATTCATAGGATCATTTTCAACTTTTGCATATGGAGGAAATTGGAAAGCTGTAGTACCAGCACTAATTCTAGGTGCAATTTTAGGATTATTATGTGAATCAGGTGGTACATGGTTATTTAATACAACAAATAAGAATATTGATTCTGAAGAAAATATTAGAATATCATAACATACATGACACTGTTACATTGCTTGCATATGTTGCATTATCAAGGGTCAAGGGCACTCAAAATTTAGTATTCATGTATATTAAGTTAGTTATTTTCATTTTTATTGATTTTTCGTTTGGGAATTGGAAAGTGCTATATCAAGAGCTTTTCATTATAATAATTTGAACAAAAATAAATTATTATAATGAAAACAAAAATAAAAAAATATTATTTAGTATTTCTAGATATAATTATAAAAACCTAGCCTTCTATTAAAGCAGAATTTTTTTAAGTCATAAATTTATAATTCTTTCAATATTATTTAATTATAGATATATGAAAGGTGGAAAATATAATGGCTAACGATAGAAAACAATGTCCTAATTGTGCAAATAAAACTTCTGGAGACACTATATATAAATATAATAAATGTGGAAAGCTATTTTGCATAAAATGTGGCGAATGTAATTTTATTCGTAAAACGAATTGTCCGAAATGTAAAACTACGAATACAAATTTTCATTGCTCTATAAATAGTCTCTGGGGAAAATAATATAATTATTTGAACAGAGAACACAAGAACAGAGAATATATTCTCATCAGGCGGGGGATTCTTCTTCCTTTATTGGATTTAATGCCACATATTTTGGCAAATCGCAATTTCTTATTTTTCTACTCCACCTTTCAGGATGATTCTGTTTTGCCATTTCATACACTTTTTTTCTATTCTCTATGATGTTTTTATCCAAGCTATAATGGCGCTGATATGGAGTCAAATATTTGATGCCACTATGCATAT
>NZ_JBNMNU010000229.1:0-5661 GCF_051278035.1 Clostridium sp. | reverse complement strand
TCTAAATTCAGCTAATGCTACTATTCCAGTGACACTGTCGTGTCTGCTAGCTTCTACAAATCGCAGATAAATAGGTAAATCTATCTTATATTTTTTATTATAGACAGATAAAGCATAGAGAGTGTAGCCGTAAAACCAACGATTTTCATGGCTATCCCAACCCCAATTAGCATTTGTGTCAGAAAGTCTACGAGGGCACTTGCAATCGTAAATTCCATTTTGACGACAGTCACAAATTTTAGAACCATAGTAAGAAGACTTACAGTGAACACAAGTACCATCACCGCCAACTGTAAGTTTATCTTTTTCTATTAAATTAAGATCAAAAGAGGGCACTACAGCAACTAATGAGAATATTTTTTGAAGCAGCCTTTCGGCTCTTAGGGAAAATGAACGACCAGCTTCAAAAAAATTTGAAATTCTCCTAACAACACCAGATTTTTTATTAGGAAGCTTTTTATTTTTCCCGGGTGCCATAATTTTAGAGGGTTTTTTCTTATACGAATATATTTTTCTTAGGTTTACTCTGTCGGTAAACAGATCTGAGAGCCATAATCTAGAGATAAAATCATAATGAGCACCAAGTGATGGGACATTATTTATAGTGCATCCTATACAGGTTGTAAGTAACTCACTTGCATGAAGCTTTTTAACCCAGTTGGTAATACTTATTTCCTTTTGAAAAAGCATTAAAGAAAATGAACGAAATATTTCAGGTTGAAAGGTTGCAGGTCTACCAATATTAGAATAATAAGGTTTTAATATCTCTTTAAGAATATCTAAGTCTAAGCAATACAACTTAGAGATAGAAGGTTCAAGTTCTATAATTTTTTTAGGAAAAGATTTGTAGAAACATGAGAGATTTGAAATAATAAATTGCTGATAATCAGCATGAGAACTCCAGTTTTTAAGCATAAAATAATCCTCCTAGTAAAACATGTGTTTAGGAGGAGGACCGCAAAATTTTACAGACTTGTCAAGTGTTTTATGCGGAAAAAGTGGGGGAATCAACAAAAATTAATGATGCTAAAAATGAGTAATCACAGGAGCTAAGGAGTTTCCGTGAAAGCTCTACTTTACATAAGGGGGATATAAATAATGAAAAACAAAAAATGTATATTAGTATCTTTTATTATGATTTTTACATTAATAATTACATTGAGAGTGTATGCTGCGGATATACCTTCATCAAAAAGAATTGCTGGAGACAACAGATATAGCACAGCAGTAGAAATTTCAAAAGATGGATGGCAAACTTCAAATAACGTTATAATTGCTACAGGTGAAGATTTTCCAGATGCTTTATGCGCAGCGCCACTCGCAAAACAGTTGGACGCTCCGATACTTTTAACAGGTAAGAATACTTTAAATGCAAACACTAGTCTTGAGTTAACAAGATTAATAGCTAATAAAGTATATATTATAGGTGGACCAGGAGTAGTTTCTGACACAGTGAAGAAGCAAATAGAGTCACAGGGAATAACTTGTGAACGTATTTTTGGAAATAATAGATATGCTACATCAATAGAAGTTGCAAAACATTTAAACTTGGCTAGTGAAATAGTTGTGGCTACGGGTAATAATTTTCCGGATGCGCTTTCAATTGCTCCAATTGCAGCTAAAAACGGATTGCCAATTATACTAACAAATAAAACAAACCTTACGGATGATGTACTGACTTATATAAATAGTAAAAACATTACGAAGTCCTATATAATAGGTGGTATAGGTGTTATAACTGATAATGTTAAAGCTCAATTACCTTCACCAGATAGGATATATGGTTCTAATCGTTACGAGACGAATATAGCTATATTAAACCGTTTTAATAGTGAACTTAATTTTGCAACATCATATTTGGCAACGGGTAGTGATTTTCCCGACGCTCTTGCAGGGTCTGCTTTAGCACCAAAATCAATGTCACCAATAATACTTACCGGTAAAACCCCAAGTCCAGTAACAAAAAATTATGTGTTAGGTAAATTACCATTAATAACATCATTGAACACTCTTGGGGGAATGGGTGTTATTCCTGATACCACAATAAGCATTTTACTTGGCGATATAAAAGAACCTGCACTTTTAAGCGTTAATTATATTGACGTAGGTCAAGCAGACAGTATTCTCTTACAGCAAGGATCAAACTCAATGTTAATTGATGCAGGGAATAATGCGGATAGTGAATTAGTTGAAAAATATATATCAGATAAAGGTATAACAAAGTTAGATTATGTAATTGGAACCCACCCACATGAAGATCATATCGGAGGTCTTGATTATATAATCAATAGTTTTCAAATAGGCCAAATATACATGCCTAAAGCTACATCAACTACAAAGACATTTGAAGATGTAGTAACAGCTATTAAAAATAAAGGTATGAAAGCTACAGTTCCAACACCAGGAGAAAGTTTTAAATTAGGAGAAGCTACATGCACTATATTAGCTCCAAATGGGAGTGGATACAGTGATGTTAATAATGAATCTATAGTTATTAAAGTAACATTTGGAAGTAATTCATTCTTATTTACTGGAGATGCAGAAGATGTATCCGAAAATGAGATGTTATCAAAAGGTTATGATCTTAAAGCAGATGTACTTAAAATAGGTCATCATGGAAGTACTTCTTCTACAACACAAAGTTTTTTAAATGCAGTCAATCCAAAGTATGCAGTAATAAGTGTTGGAGAAGGTAACACCTATGCTCATCCTGCCAAAGAAACTATGGGTAGACTTAATTCTCAAAAAATATCAGTATATAGAACTGATGAATCAGGAGACATTATAGCAATTTCAGATGGTAATAACATAACTTTTAATGTTAAAGCTAGTGAAACACCAATAGATCCACCAATAGAGCCAAATAATGCAGATGTAAAAATGACATCTATAGGCTTAAAAAGTGAGATAGTAACAATTAAAAATTCAGGTACCGATGATGTAGATATGACAGGGTGGAAACTGTTAAGTACAGTAGGCATGCAAACTTATGATTTACCAAATGATTTCATTTTAAAAGCAGGAACTACAATATATATTACAAGTGGAGCAAATGCTAAGGATGATGGAAAAGTATATTTGAAATGGTCCGGTTCTTATATTTGGAACAACGATGGAGATTTAGGTGAACTTTATGATTCCAATAATCAGTTAGTATCATCTAAGTAACGGAAATTAACATACACTGCTAAAAAGTAGTTGAGACTTATGATTAACATTCAAGCAATTGTGAACCAGATAAGTTTTTTCATTAAAATATGCGTATGGTAATTTATTATGACTTAAAGTATAAATATATATTCTAGGGGGATTAACATGAAAAAGTATCTAAGTTTCATTTTGGGATTAATGCTTATGTTCAGTTTAGTTGGATGCTCAAGCACATCTGAAAAAACTCCAACAGCAGTTACAACTCAGAAAGTACAGAACGCTCCAACAGTTTCCCCTCAACAAGTAGAAGTAGATAAGACTATAACAAAAGAAGCACCTGAACAGAAGGAAGATACAACATCAGTTATTAAGGATAGTAAAACTGTAACTGGTCAACTTAAAGTTCATTATATAGACGTAGGCCAGGCAGATAGTATATTAGTACAACAAGGCAATTCAAATATGCTTATTGATGCGGGAAATAACGGTGATGCTCAAGTTATTAAAAATTATTTAGATAATCAAGGCGTTAAATCTCTTGATGCCGTAATTGGAACTCATGCGCATGAGGATCACATAGGAAGCATGGACTATATTATCGATTCATTTAAAGTGGGGAACGTATACTTTCCAAAACAGACTGCAACTACTAATACTTTTAAAGATTTTGTAAGTTCAGTCAAGAATAAAGGACTAAAATTAACAGCGCCAAAGGTAGGTAGTACATTTAATATAGGTGATGCAATTGTTACCATACTAGCACCTATTGGAACAGGCTATGACGATGCAAATGATTACTCTATTGTTGTAAAAGTCACCTTTGGCAATACATCATTTTTATTAACCGGAGATGCAGAAGCTGAATCAGAAAGCCAGATGGTGTCAAAGGGGCTAGACCTATCGGCAACAGTACTTAAAGTAGGGCATCATGGAAGTAGGTCTTCTACAGGACAAAGTTTCTTGGACAAGGTAAATCCTAAGTATGCTGTAATAAGCGTTGGCAAAGGTAATAGCTATGGACATCCTACACAAGATGTTATGAACAGACTTAAGACTAAGAATATACCAGTCTATAGAACTGATGAAAGTGGAACAGTTGTTGCTACTTCTAATGGAACTAATGTAAGCTTTAATGTTAGTCCGGGAAGCTATAAAGGCATTGTTTCTAGTGATAGCCCATCATCTAATAACACAGCAACCAGTAAGCCTGTACCAGTGCTTGTTCCTAAGGTGAATACACCAAGTAAGAATCAAAATGTAACGGTATATACTACTAAGACTGGAAGTAAATATCATGCTGACGGATGCACATATTTAAGTAAAAGCAAAATTCCAATAAGCTTAAGTGATGCTAAAGAAAAAGGATTAACGCCAGGTAGTAAATGTAATCCACCACAATAGGAGGAATTTATGAAAGTAATTATAGATAGATTTGAAGGTAATTTTGCGGTATGTGAAAAGGAAGATAGGACTATGATGGATATTGAAAAATCAAAAATCCCCACTACAGCTAAAGAGGGAGATGTTCTTAATATAACTAATGATAGGATAACAATAGATGTTGAAGAAACAGAAAAAAGAAAGAAAGAGATTGAGGAACTTACTAAGGGTTTGTGGAATTGATTTTAAGGAGCAGAGATGCTCTTTTTTTATGGATTTAAACACAAGTGGTGCTCGTATATGCAAATAGCAAATTCTTTAACTGCGGATACATTAATAACATAGAAAGCTTTGTATAATTTGATGTGGCTACTTTTTAATAATTTAATGTCAAGAAACAGTTCATATTTGAAGCCAAGCTCCTTAGCCAATTTGCTTAATATAATTGGTATAATTACACTACTTTCCTCCGATTTTAAAGAAATCAAAAACAACATATTCACGAATTTCTTCTTTTTCATTAAGTACAAAGAGTTTATTCTTCGCTGTAATCGCTACTGAATGCTCTGTAACTGGAGAGGCGAAATCAATCGGGTACCACTTCAAGTAAACATCTCCCAATAAAAGCAATGTTCATTGACTCATCATAGCAATCAATAATGTCTACAACTATTTTTTTAAAAAATTATTTATAGATTCTAAATCATTTTTTTAAAACTTCCTTTTTTAACGGTCTCTTTGCTCGCAAAGGTAAGGTATATACTAATAAAACCTCATTTAAACCTAGATAAATATAAGAAAACCTGAACCCCAAAAGGTATCTATAGGCTTTTTTTATTTGCTTAAAAATAGAGGTATTAATAATTATATGAAGAAATCATGGTAACAGAGGTGAATTGAGTTGAATAAAAAATTTGAGGAAGAATTAGGCGAAATGGAAGCGCGCTATGATTTAACACACGCAGAAATTGGTGATGATTTGTATCACTATACAAATGTTGATGGTATTTTTGGGATATTAAGAAATAGCCAATTATTTATTACGCACCATTGCTTTCTAAATGACATAACAGAGCTTAAATATTTATACGAGTTGGAAATGGAAGCTATAGATTTTTATATACAAAGGGA
>NZ_JBNMNU010000228.1:0-5752 GCF_051278035.1 Clostridium sp. | reverse complement strand
AGTTGACAGCTGAATTTATGATTTATCTTTTGTTATAATCGAATTACTTTCACCTTCGGTGTTCTGAAAAAAAGGAACAATTTTAAAGGTGTATTTTTGCTGCGCTTTTTTACTTACCAAGAAAAAAACCAAAGTTTTGTTGATAACAAAACTAATGTTTCATTCCTTTGAGGTATATTTTCACTTTTTAATGTACAGTTTAAATCCGAGAATTTTTAATCTGGTTTTTTCATAGGTTAGTTAACACTATCGATTATATTAACAGTACCTACTTCGTCTTTTATTACGGTTGCGACGCAAAATAAGAAAATGATGAAATGATTTATTCTATTTGAATTTTTTCTTAAGGCTCTCTATGTCTTCTTTGTTATCAATCCATTCTTCAGAATACCCACATTCACAGCACAGATATCTTGTTACCTTTACTCCATTAAAACCTGAAATTCCCCACGTAATATTGTTACCAGAACCAAATGCTCCAAATTTACCTGGTATTTTTATAATATTCCTTGAATTACATTTGGAACATGTTTTTGTGTTTTTCATATTACACCTCTTTTTATATTTGTTAATTAATTGTTATATGTAGAATTTATTGTTACGCTACAAAGTACTATTTCGACTTAATAGTACCATAATATAGCATAAATATAAAGATTAGAGATTCTCTAATCTTTATATCAGAATATTTTCCTAAGTCGTCACAAGTAAAAACGCCACAAACTTTTATTGTTTGTGACGTCTAATAAGAATATTATGAATTAACAACTATATTATTTTTTATCTTTAATCTGTTGTTTTTTATTTAATATTTTACCTATAATAGGTTCTAAGCCCAAAACCCCGCATTTTTTGAAATTTCAATATATTGATATTACTGAAGATCAAAAGAAAGAAGTTTATTTATTTAATGGTGTAGTAGCTTTAGCGCTTTTAATTAAAATCATATACTGAAAGTAGTCTGTGGTTACCCCTTCTGTAGGAATAATACCATCACTTATATTTATATTAAATGGCCAAATAAGCTCTTGATGAAATGGTGACTGCTCACCTGTTAATTTAAATAAGGTAATATCTTCTTTAGAAAAGGGTTCTAATATATTATCGTTAGAACCATAGCTTGTAAGTTTGGCAGTACTATAATTGCCGCGTGTCATTACATCACAGTTGTCGTAAAGATATACAATGGATAGTACCTTTCCTTTTACTGGGGAATCCGAATTATTCATAAGGGAAGCTAACCAATCAACATTGCCTTGTGCTTTCTGAAAAACATGGTTAAGACCCCACTGGCCATAGAATTTTCCTTTTGGTATATGATGATATATCTTCTTGAAATTATCATATATTTTATCATCTCTTATTTGATTAAATGACATATCCCCAGCTTTATAAGCTTTCACCTGAGCTATAATATTTTCATTTACTAGTTCAAAGCCAAAGAGATTTTCACCGAAAAATTCTTTATATAACGTAGGATTAGACTTTATGCTTTCATCCAATTTATTAGAAAGTTCTACATATATATCTGCGTTTTGCTTAGTATTAATATTATTATACATTTCACTTACAAGTGAGATTAAGTCCTTTATTTCTTCGGGTGCCTTTCTGCTTGGAATTAAAGAATTCATGTACCTTATGGCATTAACATACTGATGCTCTATATCAATACCTATAATTTTAATCTTTTCATCCTCTGGTAAGGATTTATTGAATTCATATACTTTTCCCCAAATTGCATAGGATTGTTTATTCCAAGCAAAGGTTCCCTTTAGTGGTTTGTACATTTCTTCTAGTATACTTTCATCCCCAGTAGCTAGATATTTGTTTAACATCTCTCCATCACTATAAGATAGTTCTAATAGCCAATATTTAATTCCTACTTTTTCCTTTAAATACTTTAGAAATTTTATTTCTAATTCACTATTAACTGCAACACCATGATTTTCAGCAGTGAAAAACACTTCTTTGCCTTTTAAGCTTGAATCTAACAATTTAAAAGTTGAAAAGTCCTTATTATCTGAAGCATCGATACTTGAGTAATTCTTTCTTAAGAAATTTATAACTTCACTTTCATTATGCTCAGCATTCACAACTATACTTTTATACCCATTAGATTTATCACTGTTTAAGCGTGTTATAAATAAGCTTATTACAATGACTAAGCATACACCTAATATTAAGTACAATCCTTTTGATTTTTTAAATTTTATATTCATAGCCCCTCCATTAATTATACGTATTTTTGTATAAACATGTATTATTTCAGTCCCTCTGTGCTTTAATTTCCTCCTCAAGCAAGTACTCTTCAAAACTACTATATCTAGATGCTTGCGTTTTTGATCGTCTATATTTAATGTTTCTGTAACTGATGGTAAATCTCTACTTGGATAATTAACCATTGGTATGTAAGTTATTATTTTTCTTTGTTGTAATCAGTTCCTTTCTTTCAAATTTTATTATTATAGAAATTAAACTTATTTTTTTTAAAAAAATTATATTTATAGTCGTTACTTCAGCTTATATAACTATTTCGACTTAATAGTACCATAATATAGCATAAATAGAACTAAATCTAATCATTATCGAGTAAAGATTGAACTGCTACTTTTAACTTTTCAGGAACATCATCAATAGTCCTTAATCCGTGTTTAATTAATGTATAAAATACTTCTACCATTTATAACCCTCCTTAAAATCCTAATGTAGCCATGTAAACATCTGCTATTCCACTCAAAATCGTCATTTGCATTTTTTGTATCTCTTGATTAGTCGGTTGTGGTGTTGGTTCTTCTATTAGAATATCAATGTGTGTCATAAATACTCTAGTTTCTTGGTTGTAATCCCATCCTTCTTCTATATCTTCTTTTCCAGTTATGTCTACCAAAATGATGTTGGAAGCCCAATTGGGCTTACTTTCACGTTCAAAAATCCAATGGACCCTGCCTTCTAAAATCTGTGCAAATTTTTTCATATTTTAACCTACCTCCTCTATAATTATTAAGCCACTGCGACCATCTGCCCCTTTTCCACCTGCTAGTGGTGTACTATAATGTGTTTTATAGTGTCCTCCACCACCAGAACCTGGGGTGCCATACCCAATACTAGGAAGAGCTTCATATGAATTACTCATATCACCTGGTGCTCCCGGTATTGATATACTGGCTAACCCAACATAAAAATTATCTAAAACAGTTGGCTTATTAATTTCAGCTATATGACCAGTTCCACTATATGTGGCAATAGTACTTCTATCAGCGTTTCCACCGTTGCCACCAGAACCACCAGATATTGAAAAGTAAGAGCCAAAACTTGTAACCCCTCCAGATAAACCGTCTTCCCCATCATCTCCTGCAACAGGTGCACCACCTACTCCTCCTTCCCCAATTTCTATCTGTATAGTCTCACCAGGGGATACCAATATCATATTTTTATAATTTCCGATTGAAGGCAATGACCCACCGATTCCGCCAGCACCATGCCTGTCTATGTCAGTTACACCACCACCTGCACCACCTCCTCCTCCAGAACCTACCGAGGTTACATAAATTGCACTTACCCCACTTGGCACTAAAAATTCGTATTGACCAGCACTCTCAAAAATTGTTATAGTAGGGCTTACACTTCCTAATATTGATGCAGTATCTTCTTTTACTAAATCTAATGTTACTTTATCTGCTATATAAATTTCATTTGCCATTTAAACCACCACCCTATAATATAATAATCCGTTATTAATACCCATTTCGTAATTTGTAGAGGTTGTATCATCCACTACTATTTTATCTGCTTTTAATTCTAGTTGTGTCGAATTATCAGCCGATTGCGACGCAAGTGCTGCAGCATTAGCATTTATTTTGGTCTGAAGAGTTGTTATATCTTTTTTAGTAGCAAGCACCACTGAAGGATCTATTTTAAGTGTTATCGATGCCGTGTTAGAAACTTCTAAAATCATTTTTATATATAAGTCTTTGGCACTTCCTTCTGCAACAACCGGCTTATATGTTTCAGGATATTTGCCTATAGCTATCATATTACCTGCATCATCAAAGATTGCTGCCTCTCTTATCATAAATCCGCCATCTGTTGATGGTATTATAATCTCAATAATTATCCAGTTAGGATTGTCAGCATCCACGTATATAGAACTAATATTCCCACTCCAAACTTGATGCTTTAATGCTATTTGGTCTGCTGTAGGGTTGTAATAAGAACCCCCTCCATCGCCAACTTTAAATTGTGCTAAATTTAATTTTGTTCCAAGTGCATAGGAATTTGCTATTTTAGCTTGACCTATTGCGGTTAATATAGTGTAAAAATTCTCTGCCATCAGCTCGCCTCCTTTGGATATATAATAGTTGTTTCAACTAATTGATGTCCTGAACTTAAATTTATTTTCCCCATACTTATAGTTTCTGTAGGACTCCATGGATAAACTGTAATTTCTTCACCAGAGTTCATACATCCACCAAAAAATACAGATCCATTAGTAGTTAAGAATATATTTATCGTTTCAAGCCAAGAACGCTTATTTTTATAGGCATTGATAAGTTGGTCTAATAGTTTTAAATCATCTGGAGAAGCACCTCTATTGCTAATCTCTAAATTCATTTTAAACATATAAGGGTTGCCACCATATTCATACCACTCCTCTACCCAAGACCTTCCAAAAACAATCTTAGCAGCTTCTTCTACTGCACCCAAAGTTCCTTTATTCATATGCAATTCAATAGCCTTTTCTGCTAAAGCTCTTCTGATTTCTATTTCTAAATTTAAATCATAAAAATCAGCATGAGATTCTACAGCAATATGATCAATAATATCCGAACTTGCATTTTTAATATCTGCAATAGTGAATACGTTTTTTATAGAGTTCACAACATTTGAAAATTCTTTATCTACGGCCTTACTTGCTGCTATAATCTCAGGATCATTCCTGAGATTTGGAGGGAGAATATCTAGTAATTTGCTATTTGCTAAATTAATCATTTTCTATCCCTCCATATACAATATTTACAATGTTTTCAATAGCTACTTCACTATCCAATGGCGTAAAAATGGGAGCTATAATTGTTGCTCTTTTAGCTCCTGCAGATCTTATCATACTATTCAATTCATCAGGATCAATGTCTCTTCCAATTTTTGTTTTTTGCCATAATTTATAATCTTCTATAGCTTGAGTTACCTTTATTTGTATTGCAGATGCATTGCATTCATCTGATTTTTTTATATAATAGGTTAGGTCAATATCATATTGTACTTGCGTTGGAGCATTGACTTGAACATTGTCAGTTAAGGGCCTTCTAGTCTTATCACTTAAATATTCATCTAACCCTTGGATTATTGCTTCTGTTGGAATCTCTCCATTTTTAAGTATAAATTTTATATCAACAACGCCTGGACTAGGAGAATTTATTTTTACATCAGTAATAGTTGAAAGATATTCTTTTGCAAAGAACTCATAAGCTCCTTCTGGACCTGCTGCACTGAAAGACTCAGGCGCAAGATATATCTTTTCTCTTAGACTTTCATTGTTTTCTGTATCTGCGCCACCTTGCGTAGAATAAAGATTACTTACAGACTGCATAAATGGGATAGGGTCTACAAGTACATTTATTTGACCAGGAGTATATCCATTACCGATAATACCTACTGTCGTACACTCCACCGAAACATCCACATATAATTGTCCTGCAGGTATTTCAGCATATTCAGTAGTTTTGAAAAACAAATCATTACCTGGCCCAGTTCT